>JAZRID010000110.1:0-2475 GCA_045645125.1 Oscillospiraceae bacterium
CGCGAGGGTGTCGCCATCATGCACCTCGAGGGCGTGGATGTGTCCATCACTGGTAACTCCACCAACCCCACTCGTTTCCAGCATCCTGTCGCTGGCACTTACAAGAAGGAGTGCATTGAGCAGGGCAAGAAGTACTTCTCCGTCGCTTCTGGCGGTGGTACTGGCCGTACTCTGCACCCCGACAACATGGCCGCCGGTCCTGCTTCCTATGGCTTGACCGACACCATGGGTCGTATGCACGGTGATGCCCAGTTCGCTGGTTCTTCCTCCGTTCCCGCCCATGTTGAGATGATGGGCTTCCTCGGCGCAGGTAACAACCCCATGGTCGGTATGACCGTCGCGGTTGCTGTTGCTGTTTCCGAGGCTCTGAAGTAAGAATCCTATATAAAGCAAGGAAGTCCGATGGATTTCCTTGCTTTTTTCTTTTCTGTATGGTCTAATAGTAGATGCGGAGGTGATCCCTATGCGTCGCTTTGGATTCTACCAATACAGTTGCGTTGTTTGGTGTATCAATGTTGTACTTATTATTCTTTCCTACTTTACTAACGCCGTGTTCGGTACCGAATTCATTTTGTCACTAGCAGCATTTATTCCCTATTGCGCAATGATTCTTTTAGATAAGAAAGAAAAGTTCGGACTGGACCGCATTTATAAGTACAGCACAACACGGTCCAAGGTCATCGTCCTTATGAGCATTATCTATATCCTTGTCAGTTCTTCTATCTCTCTGTTTCTTTTGCGTAATGGTAGACCGCACATCTATAATGGAGTCTACTGCCTTTGGAATCTTGGATTTGTGCGCGAAATTACGAAGGAAGAGTATGAAGCTCTTTTGCCGATTGAAGGACGAACATACATTGGTTTTTGTCTTGTATTTTCTGCCCTTCCCGTCGTATACTTTTCCGCCAGAAAAAACATTCTTGATTCGCACAGGCAATAAAATCGCAATAATAAAGCAAAGAAGCACATCACCTCTGTTTTCACAGAAATGATGTGCTTCCTATTTTTGCGTTTTCAGATATTAGACATTCGCCAGCGCCTGCTCCAGATCAGCAATCAGAGCGTCCACACCTTCCAGACCGCAGTGAATACGGATGAGGTTCTGGCGCGCCCCCAGCCATTCACACATTTCCTCGCTCTGGCGCATCTGCGGCATACACGCCAGGCTCTCAAATCCACCCCAAGAAACACCAATCTTGAAGATTTTCAAGCTGTTGATGACTTTCTTGGCATCCTCCGTGGAACCCTTAATCTCAAAGGCGATCAAACCAGTGTTACCCCTCTGTTGCTTCTGTGCCAGTGCATACTGCGGATGGGATTTCAGACCAGTATAGTAGACCTTGTCCACCTTGGGATGGTTTTCCAGATAAGTCGCAACCTGCATCGCAATCTCCTCATGCGCCTTGACGCGGACAGACAGGGTACGCAGACCGCGCAGAACCAGCCATGCTTCCATCGGACCAATGATACCGCCGAACAACTCGCGGTTATCGACAATGGTTTTTGCGAGTTCCTCGTCACGGACTGCCAACACGCCGCCGATTAAGTCAGAGTGACCGCCCATGTACTTGGAAGTGGTGTGCATCACAATGTCGACACCCATATCCAGAGGATTGCTGAAAATGGGGGTACAGAAGGTGTTGTCGATATACACCTTTGCGCCGTGTTCGTGTGCAATCTTGCAGACAGCCTCAATATCCTGCAAACTAAAGACAACAGACGAGGGGCTTTCCAGAATCACCAGACTGGTATTGTCGGTGATGGCTTCCTCAAAGTCGGAAACTTCGTTGCCTTTCACATAGGTCAGCGTGGTGCCGAGGTGGGCAGGACAGTAGTTTTCGACAAAGTTCTTCAGAGGACCGTACGCATTGCGGACGCAGACAATGTTCTGCCCCGTCTTAACCACGCTGAGAACGGCGGTAGTAGCGGCCGCCATACCCGACGCAAATGCGAAAGCGGCGACACCATGCTCCAGAGCGGCGATTTTATCTTCCAGAATACGAACGGTGGGATTCTGGACGCGACCGTACACATAGGTGTGCTTGTCATGTACCTTTGCGTTGTAGTAGTCGTCAATCTCCTCGAAAACATTCAGAGAGTTCATAAAGATCGGGGGGACAATGGCATTGTAATACTTTTCGTATTCCTCACCATAGTGAGAAGTAATCATCTCAGGGCTGCTCAGGTAAAAATTCTGTTCCATGTTCTTGTATCCTTTCTGGTCGGAAATGCTGTCCGACAACCATTTTTATGAGTTGCAATGATTTCTAAAAATTAAAGGGAAAACAAATCAATCTTTTCAATTTCCACACAATCCGTTCCTTCAAAGGAAAACCGTACAATCCACGGCATCAGTCCACGAATAGCATCAAAATCTTCATAGCCAAAGGACGGATCAAAATAATTCACAATGGTGCTAAGAGCTGTTCCGTGACTGCCGATGGCTACATTCTTTCCCTCGTATTCTGTAAGGAC
>JAZRID010000111.1:0-1912 GCA_045645125.1 Oscillospiraceae bacterium
GGGAACATCTCGAAGACAAGATAACCTACTATCACAATGCCATAGTACACCCCCAAGGCGAGGATGTCATAGTCCACTTGGCGCAGACTTTTTCGTGTGATAAGTTGCACCAATCCGATGCCACCGAATAGCAGACAGACAAAGACAGGGACAAGGCCGAGCCAGTCGGTGATAGTATATAGGGTCATATGTACCCCCGTCAACTGGTGGAACCAACCATTCAAGGAGGCGAAGCCAATGCTTGTCCCCTGCTGTCCAATTGGCTGAACATCGACCAGTTGGAGCAGTGCCGTCCACACAACAAAGGCGAGCAGTGCCAATCCTCCCGTCCATAACATTTTTTTCCCATTCTTTTTCATCGTTCGTAAATCCTTTCTCTTTTTTGCCTTGTGGCTTGGTTCCAGTATACCGAAAGACGGAAGAAGCGCGAGAATCGCGTGGTCACATCCGTGACACGATGCGTCACATCGACAGAAAAGGCAGAAAAAACATCTGTGCAAGCGGAAAAAAGTGTGGTATGATAACATGGATAGCATAACGAGGATGCCTGCTTAGGAAAGGGGGGCTTTCTTTGAAACTCTTATTCAAACAGCGCGCGTTTTCTTGGTTTGACAGCTATGACATCTACAATGAGCGTGGAGAAACGGTATTCACAGTGGAGGGACAGCTCAGTTGGGGAAAGTGCCTGCATATTTTGGATAGCAAGGGCGAACACATCGGAACGGTACAGGAAACGGTATGGACTTTTTTACCGCGGTTTGAACTGTATGCCTACGGGGAATATCTGGGCAATCTGTGCAAAGAATTTACCTTTTTCACACCGCGCTTTACCTTGGATTGCAGTGACTGGGAGGTAACAGGCAATTATATGGAGTGGGACTATACCATCCAAAGTCCCAGTCGTGGCCCGATTGCGGTGATTACCAAGGAGCTGTTCAAATGGACGGATACCTATGTTATCGAGGTGAATGACCCACAAAATGCCCTGTGTGCCTTGATGGTGGTACTTGCCATTGACGCAGAAAAAAGCAGTAGAAATTAAAGCGATAGGAGCGTGCTTATGAGCCGACCACTGGCGGACCGTATTCGTCCGCAGACCATCGAGGAGATTGTGGGACAGCAACATCTCTTAGGAAAAAATGCCCTGTTGCGCCGTTTTATTGAAAAGGGGACGGATGCCAATATGGTATTTTACGGTCCCTCTGGCACGGGCAAGACGACCGTTGCCAATCTTATTGCCCAGCGTACCCAGCGCACTCTGCATAAACTCAATGCGACTACGGCTTCTCTCTCCGATATCCGCGACATTATCGGAGATGTCGGGACGCTGATGGCACCGAGTGGGGTGCTGTTGTATCTGGATGAAATCCAATATTTTAATAAAAAACAGCAACAATCGCTGTTGGAGTTCATGGAAAACGGCTCGATAACGCTGATTGCTTCGACCACGGAGAACCCCTATTTTTATGTCTACGCCGCCCTGCTCAGTCGCAGTACCGTGTTTGAATTTAAGCCTGTGACAGCGATGGATGTGCGTCCTGCGGTGGAACGCGCCCTGCGGATGGTACAGGCGGAGAGTGTGTTGCCGTTGACTTGGGAGGATGGTGTCTCAGACCATATTGCACAGGCCTGTGGCGGTGATGTGCGGAAGGCGATGAATGCCGTGGAGCTACTGTATGAGGCGGCGGCGATGGAAAACGGTGCGTTGCGTCTGACGCTTGCCGATGCAGAACAGGTAGCACAGCGCAGTGCGATGCGGTATGACCGCGGTGGAGATGCCATGTACGACTGTGCCAGTGCCCTGATGAAATCCCTGCGTGGCAGTGACCCCGACGCGGCACTGCACTATTTGGCGCGATTTCTTGAAGCAGGGGATTTGATTACCCCGTGCCGCCGTCTGCTCTGTTCTGCG
>JAZRID010000112.1:0-4115 GCA_045645125.1 Oscillospiraceae bacterium
GTGTTTTTGCAGTGTGACACACATTTTGTTGACGATGAGATGCAGGCCCTTATCCGTTCCGGCAGTAATCCTCTTGTATTCCCCGGTTTGGAACTGGCTGTATCTGCCGACGAGTCCAAGGCTATAAATGAAGACAAGACCCCCAAAATCATCATCTCCGCCAGCGGCATGTGTGATGCAGGCCGTATCCGCCACCACCTCAAATACAACCTGTGGCGCAGTGAGAGTACCATCATCTTTGTCGGCTTCCAGTCCCCCGGCACGATTGGCCGTGCGATGTTGGACGGTGCCAAGAGCGTCAAGCTGTTCGGCGAGGAGATTGCAGTCCGCGCCGAGATTGAGAACTTCAAAGGTTTGTCCAGCCATGCCGACCGCGACCACCTGTTAGAGTGGGCGCAGAGTTTTGAAAATACTACGCATTTCTTTGTCGTACACGGTGACCGCGAGGTTGCGCCGTACTTCGCAGAAAGTCTGAGAAAACTGGGATTGAGTGCCCATGCACCGCAGTATACCGAGGTGTATGACCTCATCGAAAATCGTCAGTTGCAGGTTGGCTATCTGCCCGAGCGCAAGACCCATACGCCCAGTGGCAAGGTTTCTGCCGCCTATCAGCGTCTGGTGGCGATGGGCAAGCTGTTGCAGGAGGTTATTGTGCGTAGCAAGGGACGCGCCAACAAGGATTTGGCTCGCTTTGCCGACCAGCTCAAGCAACTCATCGACCGCTTTGAGGCATAAGCAACGCATCGTTGTGTTGTGCAGTTTTTAGGAATGTAGGAGAATATACTTCCATGTTAGAGAAAAATCAGCTTCATACCGTCACAATCACTGGGTACAGCACCGAGGGTATGGGCATCGCCCGCGTAGAACAGCAGGTGGTGTTCGTCCACGGTGCTGTCCGTGGTGAAGTGTGCGTGATTCGTATTTTGAAAGTATTAAAGAATGTCGCTTTTGCAAAAGTGGAGGAGATTGTCGAGCCGTCTGCATGGCGCGTGCCGTCCGACTGCCCGAATTTTCCTGCCTGTGGTGGCTGTGACTTCCGCCATCTGGCGTATCCCGAGCAACTGGAGGCGAAGCGTCTGCGTGTGCAGGACGCACTGCGCCGTATCGGTGGCGTGGATATCGAAGTAACAGAGATTCTCGGGAGCGAGGAGATAACTGGCTACCGCAATAAGAGCCAGTTCCCCATCAGTCCTGCTGGCAAAGTGGGATTTTATCGCGCCAGAAGTCACGAGGTTATCCCGACTACGGAGTGCCTGTTGCAGACCAAACAGGCAGGCGCGATTGCCAAGGCGGTCGAGGACTATATGCAGGCATTTCGTGTCCCTGCGTATCAGGAAAAGACGGGCAAGGGGCTGTTGCGCCATATCTATGTGCGTACCAACAGCAGGGGGGAAGCACTGGTCTGCTTGGTCGTCAACGGCAAAAAGTTGCCCAACGAAACGGAGTTGGTGGCGCGCATCCGTACCGCCTGCGCGGATACCGTGGGTGTCGTCCTCAACACCAATACCAAGGACACCAATGTGATTCTGGGGGATACCTACCGCACCCTCTGGGGGGAGGATACCCTGTTGGATACCCTCTGTGGCTTGACTTACCGCCTGTCCATCCCTGCGTTCTATCAGGTCAACCGTCCACAGGCACAGCGACTGTATGAAAAAGCCGTGGAGCTTGCCGATTTGACAGGCACGGAAACCGTCCTCGACCTCTACTGTGGCGCAGGTACGATTACGCTCGTCATGGCAGGCAAGGCGAAAAAAGCCATCGGCGCAGAGATTGTGCCAGAGGCGATTGTGAATGCTAAAGAAAATGCCGTGCGGAACGGGGTGGAGAATGTCGAGTTTTTCTGCGGAGATGCTGGTGATATCGCCGCGAAGTTGGCAAAAGAGAAGTTGCGCCCCGATGTTGTGGTGGTCGACCCACCGCGCAAAGGGTTGAGTGAGGATGTCATTGCCGCCATTCATACCATGTCCCCCGACCGCGTGGTGTATGTGTCGTGTGATTGCGCTACCCTCGCACGCGATGTCAAGCGATTTGCCGAAGTCGGCTATGCGCTACAAACCGCCACCGCCGTGGATATGTTCCCACGGACAAGCCATGTCGAAACGGTAGCGCGCTTAAATAGGAAATAAATCAACGAATAGGAGAACGCAATGGAAGTAAATGACTACCAAGCACTTGCGATGACGACCTTGAACCCTGCACTGAGCAAGAAAGAGGTGCTGATTAACAGCGTGATGGGGCTATGTGGCGAATCGGGCGAAGCGATTGACATTGTAAAAAAATGGATGGCGCACGGACACGACCTCGACAAAGCGCATTTAGCCAAGGAGCTGGGCGATATCGCGTGGTATTTGGCAGAAGCCGCCACCGCATTGGATGTGTCGTTGGAAGAAATTCTACAAGCCAATCTTGACAAACTCAAAAAACGCTATCCAGAGGGATTTGAAACAAAACGGTCGTTGGTTCGTCTACAGGGGGATTTGTAAATCCTGTAGCGACACAGACGGAGGTGCATATGAAAAAGTTTTTGCCAACGGCAGGGTGTATGGTCGGTGGTGGCATGATGGGCTTTTCCGCAGGTCGCTTGGATACCATGGTTGGTGCTATTAGCTTCGTCGGTGGTATGCTGTTGCTGACCTATTCCACCTCTGTGATACTGAAAAAAGGAGAAGAAACCGAACATGAACGGAATGACAAAGCGTGAATATCAAATCACGGACCGCAGCGAAATTTTAGATATTTTGAACCGCTCCATGATTGTCCATTTGGGCATGGTGGACGGGGACGAGCCGTATGTCGTCCCAATGAACTACGGCTATACCATGCGCGAGGACGGGACGCTGTCCCTCTATATCCACGGCGCGGTGAAAGGGCGCAAAATGGATATCATGCGTACCAATCCCAAGGTGTTTTTGGAGATGGAGTGCGATGTACAGCCGTTTGAGGGGAATTTGCCCTGCCAGTACGGAACGGCGTATAAATCGCTCATGGGGCGTGGTAAGGCGGTGATTTTGGAAACAGCAGAGGAAAAAATGGCCGCGCTGACGCAGTTTATGCACACCCAGACAGGCAAAGACTTTGTATTCAATGAGCGATTGGTGTCCATTGTCAGCGTAGTGCGAATTGATGTCACGGAATATACCGCAAAATTCCGCCCGATGCCCAAAACGATGGGCTAAGGGACGCAAACAGGAAGCAACAGAAAGGGGAGAGTTATGGCAGAAACCCATGCGATGAAAGTCATTGCACATATTCACAGCGATTTTACGACGAAGTTTGGTGTCCCACGGCAGAGTGGGTTAGTGGACGAGCTACGCGCACAGATTGTCTTTACACCGCCGTACCGCAACGCAGATGCCGTGCGTGGCTTGGAAGAATTTTCACACATCTGGCTCATCTGGCAATTTTCTGAGGCGGTGCGTGAGGACTGGTCGCCCACGGTGCGCCCACCGCGTTTGGGCGGCAATAAGCGCATGGGTGTGTTTGCCACCCGTTCGCCGTTTCGTCCCAATGCACTGGGACTATCGAGCGTCCGTCTGGAGCGCGTGGAACTGGATAGCGAATTAGGACCTGTCCTCCATGTGGCAGGGGCAGACTTGATGGATGGCACGCCCATCTACGATATCAAGCCGTATATCGCCTATGCCGACGCGCACAGCGATGCGGTTGGTGGCTTTGTCGATGCCGTCGCACGGCGCACCTTGACGGTCGATTGCGCCCCAGACCTGCTGTCATGTGTGCCAGAGGAAAAGCGTGCCGCCCTATTGGGGGTTTTGGCGCAAGACCCACGCCCGTCCTATCAAAACGACCCACAGCGTATCTATGCGATGGCTTTTGCTGGATGGGATGTGAAATTTACCGTGGACGGGGAATACCTCACGGTGTGCGCGATAGACCGTGTCGAATTGTGTTAGATTTTACATAAATTTAACAATACTGAACTTTTTCATTTAACAATCAAGCGTTATACTTCCCCATGTTATGCAAAATTTTGACAATGTCAAAGTTTTGTAAATAAAAAAAGAGAAAAGAAGTAAAGGAGAAGTAAGTATGGACATTTTTTCCCTGTTTACCCTATGCGGTGGACTGGCCTTCTTCCTGTACGGTATGTCCGT
>JAZRID010000113.1:0-1651 GCA_045645125.1 Oscillospiraceae bacterium
CAAGAATGTCTGGTTCGCCTACAAGGAGGGCGAGTGGGTCCTGCAGGATGTATCGTTCCATGTCAAGCCCCATCAGACTGTGGCATTTGTCGGCTCCACTGGCTCTGGTAAGTCCACCATTCTCTCCCTCATCTGTCGTAACTACGACATCCAGAAGGGTCAGATTCTGATTGATGGCATCGACATCAAGAAAATCAAGATTTCCTCTCTGCGCCGTCATTTCGGTCAGATGTTGCAGGATGTGTTCCTGTTCTCTGGTACTATCCGCAGTAATATCCTCCTGCGTATGGACGGTGTCAGCGATGACGCAGTCTGGGAGGCCTGTCGCTATGTCAATGCCGATAGCTTCATCAGCAAACTGGAAGCAGGCTTGGACGACGAGGTGCGTGAGCGCGGTAACAACTTCTCCGCTGGTCAGCGTCAGCTCCTTAGCTTCGCCCGTACCATTATCCACAAGCCAAGCGTGATGATTCTTGACGAGGCAACCGCCAACATCGACACCGAAACTGAAATTCTCATTCAGGACTCTCTGGAAAAGATGAAGAATATCGGTACGATGCTGATTGTCGCACACCGTCTGTCTACTATCCAGCACTCCGATAATATTATTCTCCTGTCCCACGGTAAGATTGTGGAGCAGGGCAACCATCAGCAACTTCTGGCGAAGAAAGGTGCTTACCACCATCTGTATACCCTGCAATTCAGCAAGGAACAGTTGGCAAAACAGCAGAAATAATGAAAAAAGGGAGTGTGGCAAACAATACTTGCTACACTCCCTCTGCTCTATCGCAGGAATTATTCCCACTTTTCCCAGACCTCTGGACAGTACCCGATGGTGACAAATTTTCCGTTGCGTACAATCGGGGTATGGAACAGTTGCGGATTGTCAAACAGCTTCTCCTCTGCCGCCTCTTTGGTGATATACGCCATATAGAGGTCCTCATAGGCGCGACACTTGGTATTGACCAACTGCTCAAAAGAGAGTTTCTGGCGCACACTGCGGTACTCGCCGAGTGAGAATCCCTTCTTGGGCAGGTCGATATACTGGTACTTAATGCGTCGCTCCTTAAACCAACGCTCTGCTTTTTTAGTGTCAAAGCACTTCGAGGAACCAAAAATTTGAACATTCATAGCAAAAACTCCTTAATCCTGACGATATTTTAGATGGGAGGCATCGATGATGAAACAAGCAATCCAAACTTTACGCGAATGGGTGGACGAAAGCGACAATATTGTAGCTTTTGTCGGCGCAGGATGCAGCACGGAGAGTGGCATCCCAGATTTCCGCAGTACAGATGGGTTGTACCATCAGCAGTACGACTATCCGCCAGAAACAATTTTAAGCCACCGTTTTTTCTGTACACATCCCGAAGAATTTTACCGCTTTTATCAGGCTAAGATGCTATGCCCCGATGCGCGCCCCAACCCTGCCCACCTCAAATTGGCACAGTGGGAGCGAGAGGGCAAATTGCGCGCCGTTATCACACAGAACATCGACGGACTACACCAGAAAGCTGGCAGTCAGAATGTGTTGGAACTGCACGGCAGTGTCCTACGCAACTACTGTCGCAAGTGTGGCAAGTTTTATGGGGTGGAAACAATACAGCAGAGCCGTGGTGTCCCCCACTGTGACTGCGGCGGTGTCATTAAG
>JAZRID010000114.1:0-1275 GCA_045645125.1 Oscillospiraceae bacterium
GGTAGAATCGGCGCGCATCCGAGAGATTCTGACAGAAACAGCCGTCAAAGGTGATACCGTCGGCTGTGTAAAGTTTAACCGCTTCACAGGCGGGAACCAGTGCAAAGTCCGTATGGTCGCGTAAAAAGCGGTCAATCACCATCTCATTTTCCTCCAGAGAGAAGGTACAAGTAGCGTAGACGATATATCCGCCCTGTCGCAGAGCTTTGACCGCGTTCTCCAAAATCTCCTGTTGCCGTTGGGCACAGTGCATCACATTTTCCACGCTCCACTCGCGGATGGCGGTGTCGTCCTTGCGGAACATTCCCTCCCCCGAACAGGGGGCATCGACCATAATCATGTCGAATGTTTCAGGGAAATTTTGGGCAATGCGCGCAGAGTCCAGACAGGTGGTTGCGGTTCTCCGAAAGCCCAGTCGCTCCATGTTGCCTGTCAAAATTTTACAGCGCGATGGAATAATTTCGTTGGCAACGAGAACGCCGTCTGGTCCGAGCTTGTTGCGGAGCTGACTGCTCTTCCCCCCTGGGGCGGCACAGAGGTCCAGCACCCACCAGTCGGGCTGTACGGTCAGGCACTCGGCGGTCGCCATGGCTCCTGGGTCCTGTACATATAGCATACCTGCGTGGTGGTAGGGGTGGTTGCCCACCTTTTCATAGTCGAGGTAGAAGCCGTTTTCCACATAGGGAATTTTCGTCTGGGAAAATGGATTGATTTCCGCAAAGTCTTGCAGAGAGATTTTCTCCGTATTGACACGAAAGGCGCGCACGGCGTTCTCGTCGAAGGAAGCGAGGTAGTTTGCAAATTCCGCCTCCCCTAACATCGCCTGCATCCGTTCCACAAAGGCACTTGGTAACTGTTTCACTGCTCGTCACCGCCCAGATTCATCTCCACATGGAGCATTCCCATGCCGACCGCAGTGACGGCCGCCGTTTCCGCGCGCAGGATGCGCTTACCGAGCGAGATAATCGCCGCACCGTTCTCCCGTGCCAAGGTAATCTCGGTGGGGTCGAAGCCCCCCTCGGGGCCAACCAAAATACCGACAGACATTCCTGCTTTGATATTGGCGAGTGCCTCACGGGTCGCCACCATACCGCGCTCGTTTTCATAGGGCACGAGGAACAGGTCCATCTGGGATGCGGTTGCCATCGCCTGCTTGTAGGTCATCACCTCGCGCACCTCCGGGATGATATTGCGCTTGGATTGCTTAGCGGCACTCTCCGCGATGGACTGCCACCGCTCCTGTCTGGACTTCTTCTTTTTTTCGTCCAACTTCAT
>JAZRID010000115.1:0-7356 GCA_045645125.1 Oscillospiraceae bacterium
GCCGGCAAGAAGCGTCTGGGAGAGGTCAGGGCCACCGAGCTGGAAGAGCTGCGCAAGAAAGCGGAGGCTTCCGGTGCGACCGAGGACGCACAGGCGTACAACGATCTGGTGCAGCTGTGCAACCGTTTTGAGAAGAAGCTGCATGATTTGGAGCTGACGCGTATGGTGTCTATCCAGATGGGGCCCCAGACCCGTATGTTGCAGAACAACGACACTCTCATGGTCGAAAAAATCCAGTCTACCCTGGTCAACACCATTCCTCTGTGGAAAAGCCAGATGGTGCTGGCACTGGGACTGGAGAACAGCCGTAAGGCAACGGAGGCGCAGAGTGCCGTCACCAATGCCACCAATGAGCTGTTGCGCCGCAATGCGGAGAAATTGAAGATGGGCACCATCGCCACAGCAAAAGAGGCGGAGCGTTCCATCATCGATATCGAAACCCTCCAGCACACCAATCAGCAGTTAATCTCTACCCTCGACGAAGTGATTCAGATTCAGCGCGACGGTGCCGCCAAGCGCAAGGAGGCCGAAGTCGAACTGGGTCGTATCGAGGGTGAGCTGAAGCAGAAGTTGATGGAACTGCGAGGCTAATCGATGAAACAGATGTGGGCCAAAATTGCGGCCATCGTCCTCGCGGTAGCACTGGTCGCAGCGGCGATTCTCTATGCAACACTGCATCGCCCGTTGATAGAAGCCCCCAAGGGCACTGCCAAATTGGACAACAAACTGGACACCACCGCCGTGGCACACCTCGTTGCAGACGAAGCAGATGTTCTCCCCGAAGAAGTGGAGCAGATAGTAGCCATCTACAATGCCAACTGGGATGCACTCGACGGACGCAACCTCGCCGTTGTGACCGTAACCAATACCGACCAAGCGGAAGAAGAGGCGTGGGTATGGGCAGAGCGGCTCTCGCTAGGCGAGGATGATGCACTGTTGCTTATCGAAACACAGGGGAGCAAAGAATGTGCCCTTGTAGCAAATGGTAAATTCCACGACGACCTCGCCACAATGGACGACGGCTATCTGGACCGACTGACCTATATGCCCGTTCGCGCTGGCGACTTTGATGTGGCAGTATTGGCAGTCTGTGAACGGATGCACTACTTCTTTGGCTATGATGCCGAGAGCCATCGGCGCGCCAATCTGGTTGAGGCTCTCTCTGCGCTTGCTGTGGTCGGTGCATTTGTGTTGCCGACACTGATTCATCTCGTCGGTGAAAAAGTCGACAAGCGACGCTTTCAGCGTTGGTATGACAACTACGGCGTTAGTAACCCGACCGCTGTGCCGTGGCGCACGGTGTTCTTCTGGCACCGCGTTGGCAGTAAGTGGTACGAACAGCGCATGAGTGGGGAATGGGTCGATATCCACGCAAATATTCTCAGCAACCGTAGTACGCACCGCGCAAAGATGTTCAGTCGGAGATAACGGAGATAACAAGACCGATTTCTGTATCGAGAAACAGAGGGATGCATAATGAAGCTATTCAAATCAAGACCTTTTGCACTGTTTGTCATGGTGGCGGCCATTGTGATTGCCTGCTTCCACGGCATGAAGACCAAACCCGTGGTCGAAGTCCCCGATGGTGCCGTACCGCTGGATGACAGCCTTTCCACCGCCTACTATGAGGAGTATATCATCGACGAGGCGAAAGTTCTCTCCGCCAAGACAGAGAAAGCGTTGTCGTTGTACAATGCGAACTGGGATGAACTCGCTGGGCGAATTCTCACGGTCGTGACGACGAAAAATGTGGGAGATGTTGAGGATGCCGCATGGGACTGGGCCTACAATTTGAGTTTAGGCAATGACGATGCCATCCTGTTGATTGATACCGCAAGCAAAGATTACATCGTTGTGACCAGTGGCTCCTTCTACGACGACTTTTCCACACAGAGTGGTAGTTTTGTGGACAATGCGATGTATGAGTGGGTCAAAAAGGGGGACTATGACACCGCCGTACAGAACCTTTTCGCGGAGGTACATCTGCTCCACCGCGCCGAATCCTATCGAAGCAACACCTATATCGGTCCGATTTTTCTGCTACTGATTGTGATTCTCGTACTGATTTTTATTTTCAGCATGGTGGACAGTACGCGTTACAGCCGTTGGAATGCGCGCTATGGCGCAATGCCTACGCCCCCTGTGGTGTATCGCCCTGTGCTGTGGTGGCATCGCCCAGGCAGTCGGTGGTACCGCAATCGACGCAATCCTGTACCCCCCCCACCACCTACGCCCCCCAGACCGCCCCACAGTGGTGGTACCCCCCTCCCAACAGGTGGCTGTACCCACCGTCCTCCCCGTCCTCCCATGGGCGGTGGATACACTCTTACGGGTGGACATCGCCCCACAAACAGCGGTTCTCGTCCCCAGAGTGGTAGTTTTGGTGGCGGTCATCGCGGTGGCAACTTCGGCAGTAGTAACCATAGCGGTAGTTTCGGCGGTGGTAACCGTAGCGGAAACTTCGGTGGCAGTAGCCGAGGGGGTAGCTTCGGTGGTAGTAGCCGTGGCGGAAACTTCGGCGGTGGAAACCGCGGTGGCAGTTTCGGCGGTGGCAACCGTGGCGGCGGCTTCGGCGGTCGTAGATAAAACAAGTACCAAAAAAGGGTGCATTGCCGTGTTGCAACGCACCCTTTGGTTTTGTCAGGATTCTTTTGTCAAGATTTCATTCGACACAATGTACCAAGTATCGCCATGTGGGGCGAGGGTGAGTACCATCGGTTGCTCGCGTAAAAACTCTGCGCTCCCCTCTACTGACACGGTCAGAAACGGATTGACATAAAACAGACGCACCGTGCCATCTGTACGCACCTCGCCGTGCGTGAATACATACTCCTCAAACCAAGTATCGCCGTGGACGATATACCACGCATCATACTCCTCCAGATAGATACCGGCTGGAGCTGGGTCTGGATTGCGGAGCAATTCTTCCGCATCCTGTGCAGAGATACCGAAGTGTTCTCCGAGGTACTCTGCAATCAGCGTACGAGAAAGGCGGAATTTTCCCACCAAATCCATATACGCACCTGCATCTGCAATCAGTGCCAATTCGCGCTCAGAGAGATTCGTTTCGCCCACATCGTACAGCAAAATCTCCAGATACGGCACCAACTGGTGTGGCTGGTTCGCTACATCCGTATAGGGAACACGCAACAGGCCGTTGTTCTCCACCTGTCCGAACCACTGCGTACATTCGTCCAACTGGTTAGCAGTCAAGGGGGTGGCAGTTGGGTCGAGAAATGCACTAAAATCCGTACTGCTCTGCTCTGTTGCGCCACAACCGACCACCACCAAAGCACACAAAACCAGAGAGAGCAGAACTAACCATCTTTTACTGTTCATCGGCAATCTCATGGGCAACAATATACCATGTGCCATCCGCACGCAGTGCGAGGGTAACAACCATCTCTGCATCCATATAATCCATCTCGCCGTTCTCTTGTGCCACACGGAGGAAGTCATGGGTATAGTACAGCTTCACTGTGCCGTCCTCGTACTGCTCCCCGCGGTCGAATGTATAGGGTTGGTACTCCGTGTCGCCGTGGGCAATGTACCATGCGTCATATTGCAGGAGATAAACCCCCAGTTGTGCCGCATCAAACAGGTTTTCCGTTCTCTCGGCAGGGATGTTCATATGCTCGTAGAGATAGCGATTCATAAAGTCACGGGACAGGCGGAATGCATCCAACTCCAACCAGAGGTCTGTTTTTGTCAGTCGGGAAAGCTCATCCTCACTAAACTCGGATTCTGGCTCTCCATTATCGTAGAACAGCCAGTGAAGATAGGGCGCAAGTTGGTCGGGGTTCTCCGCAGGGTTGGCATAGGGGAAGCGGAGCAAACCGTTATTCTCCATTTGGTTGAAGTAGCCCTCCCACTCCGTCAGTTCCTCGGTGGTCAGTTCCGTAAAGGCCAGCTGTAACGCACTCTCGTCCTCGTCGGTGGCAGTATCGCTAGTATCTGGGGCAGTATTGTCCTGCTCCGTATCATCTGGTTGGCTATTATTTTGCTGTTGGGTATCGTTCTGGGATACGCTATTTCCCGCGTTCGGGGTGTTGTTGGATACATTCCCCTGCTGTGCCGCACAGCCACACAACAGCACCAGACACAGCGTCACCGCAAGCACGCGTAAACGAAACAATTTCATATCAATTTTCTCCTTTTCTGAATGGTAAGGCTCCCCTTGGGAATCAAGAGGAGCCTTTTCCTGTACCTTAATCAATGAGCGACTTTGCCAACCATTTACCACGCAGGAGGCGGATAAGGAACAGCGTACCACGCGCAATCAGTTCGATGGTCATAGCGAGCCATACACCGTGCAGACCCATTCTCGGTGCGAGAATAGAAGCCAGTGTAATACGCACACCCCACATACTAATCAAGTTCAACAGGCTTGGTCCGACCGTATCACCTGCGCCACGCAGTGCGCCTGCGGCGACGATAGATGCGCCGAAGAAGGCCTCAGCAGGCACCACAATACGCAACACCTGCGTACCGAGCTGTTGAATCTCCTCGACAGGTGTGAGCATCGAGAACATCAGCGGTGCGGCGAAGAACATCACGACCGCAATACTGCCCATAATACCCATGCCGAGCCAAGTGGATGCACGGGCGAAGCCTTTTGCGAGGTCCTTGCGCTTTGCCCCCATACTCTGCCCGACCAGCGTAGTTGCGGCAGAACCGATACCATAGCCAGGCATATAGCACAGACTCTCCGCAGTAACCGCCAACGAGTTCGCCGCCACAGCGACCGTACCAAGCGGTGCGGTGATGCGTGTCGCCGTGACCTGCGCCGCACCCAAGATACCGCGCTCGACAGCAATGGGTACTGCCACACGGAGGGCGGTACGCAGACAGGGTGCTGTCAATGCCCAACTGCCTCCCTTCGTAATCCGCAGAGCAGGAGAACGGAAACAGACAACATACAACATAATAAATGCCACCACGGTTTCGGAGAGTGCCGTACCGAGAGCCGCACCAGCGACCCCCATCCCTGCACCCGGCATGGTCATCTCCCAACCGAACAAAGAGATGACGCGCGTGGGGAAGATGAGAAAGTAGTTAAAAATCACATCCAACCCACACATGGACGCATTAAGAATACTGGGGGTTCGCATATCGCCAGCACACTGTAGCATATTGCCCGTGAGAATCCGCATGAGATTGAACGGAATCGCCGCGCCGAATACGAAGAAGTAGGCGTGTGCGCCGTCCAGTACACTTTCCTCACCACCGAGCCAAACAGGGAGATAAGAACTTATCCCAACCGCCAACGCACCGATGGTCAAACCACAGAATAGACAGACCAGTAAGGACTGGCGCAAAACATTTTTTGCCTCACTGCCACGCTCCGCGCCGATGAGCTGTGCCACCTGTACGGAGAAACCAGTAGCAATCGCCATGCACAGGCCGTTGAACAGCCAAGTGGTACTGGCAACCAGTCCGATGGCACCTGTGGCATTGGTTCCCAGACTGCCGACCATCGCCGCGTCAATATACTGCATAATAGTCGCACTAATTTGGGCAAGAATAGAGGGAATACTCAAGTTGATAATGAGTCGCATCATCTCACGCGAAGTGAGGGGACGCTCCCCAAGATTTCCGAAAATCGGTGAAGCACCGACAGTTTTTGTTGCCATTATGTTACCTCAAAAGTTCTTGGATACGGCTCTCACCGTAGACCGTGATACCGTGTTGTTGGAGCAGTTGCGCTGTCACGCCATCCCCCTCGACCACCGTGCCACTGAAAGTGCCGTCATAGATAGCACCACAGCCACAGGACGGACTGCGCTCTTTCAACAATGCGATAGTACACCTGTGGGCATAGGCGGTATCGAGCGCGTGTTGTGCACCACGCAGGAAGAACGCGGTTACATCCGCTCCGCTCTTAGAAACCACGCTGTCCCCCAACCGCTCGGAGCTTTCGCGCGGTGTGGGCAGTCCGCCGTCCTGTTCGGGGCAGATGGGAATGAGGGTATAGCGTTCCCGCAACAGTTCAACTGTGTCGATATAGTTATTACCGCCGTTGTATTTGCAGTTCTCCCCCAACAGACAGGCAGAAATGAGGAGCGGTTCTCTCACAGCGTAAGCTCCTTCCCATCCAGCGCGGCATAGACCAAGGTATCCCCCTCATAGCAGAGTTTCAGGGAGAAGAATGGGGCATTGGGGTCATCTATCAGGCGGAAAAACAGCTTATCGCCCTCCCAGATGGGCAACGCCTGCACACGGGATTTCGGCACCCACTCCAGATTGCCCTCGTCGCATTCCTTGATATCCCCTGTGTAGCCCGTAGCGGTGAACAGGTGCATATACTCCGTTCCCCACTTGTCAGAAACAAAGGTAATCACGGCGCGGTAGCGGTAGTCGGTCAGGGTCAAGCCAGTTTCTTCGTACACCTCACGCAGGAGGCACTCGTCGGGGCTTTCCTTGTCCTCGAATTTTCCGCCCACACCCACCCATTTGTCCTGATTCAAGTCATTCTTTTTCTTGACACGGTGGAGCATGAGATACTCATTATTTTGATTTTCGATATAGCAGAGTGTAGAGTTGAACATACGCTTACCCCCAAAGCAGAAAACTGATACCAAACAGCACAGGCTGGTGGAGTAGATAGACGAGCAAACTGTGCCGTCCCAAAAAGGTCACGGCATCGGGCAGTGGCGCGGTGAGGAGGCGGTTGTCCCGATGTTGCAAGCACCAACCGCCGAACACCGTACCGATAACGAACAGGAAGAACCACGGCAACAGTGGGAAATAATCGGCACTGAAAAAGCCTTTGTGCATCAGTCCAAACGGATACAGCCACTGCGAAGTGACATGAATCGAACCTGTCCACCAGTCGGTGAGAAAATACAATCCCCCACTTACCAACGCAAGGGCAACCGCAGGGAGTTTTTGCAGATATCGCCCTATGAAATGGTAGAGAATCATCGACCAACCGAGCAACTGCAAAATGCCGAATCGGATGGTCTGTCCACCGACTGCACCACCGATGGCGACCAATACACCTGCCCCCACAGTAAGCAGCCCACGCCGTAGATTACTGCGCGAGAATCGAGCCGATGCGCCAGAGAGCAGAATGAAGCTACAGCAGATGAACTTCTGTAACACATTCAGCGGTGTACAGAACATCTGCTCCCATGTGATAACACCAAATAGAGCCAAGTCGTAGAGAAAATGGTAGAGAAGCATGAGGACGATGGCGAGCGACCGCCACGCATCCAGAACAGGAAATCGCTTAGACATTAAATCTAAAGAGGATAATATCGCCATCTTTGACGACATACTCCTTACCCTCAGAGCGAATCAACCCTTTTTCCTTGGCGGCCACCATGTTGCCGACTTTCATCAGGTCGTCAAAGG
>JAZRID010000116.1:0-7067 GCA_045645125.1 Oscillospiraceae bacterium
AGACAGTTGGAATATAAAGCAGAGTGGTACGGAAAGAAGATTGTCGTCATTGACCGCTTCTATCCGTCCAGTCAACTCTGTTCTGCTTGTGGTACACAGTGGTCTGGGACGAAAGACCTCTCGGTGCGAGAGTGGACTTGCCCGAATTGTAGTACTGTCCACGACAGAGATTGCAACGCCGCAAAGAATATTCTCAGTGAAGGACTACGCCTGTTGGCATAGTGAATATATGGTAGGGTGGGACACACCCGAACCGATACGCTCGGGGAGACCATGTAAGACCTCGCAAGTGCAGGCTACGGTCAACGAACCGAGAATCCCCTGCCTTTAGGCATGGGGAGTGTCAACTCATTTCATACTTTTATATCAAAATTTCTTTAACATTTTCGGTATGTTGGGCAACACCGTCTTGGCGGAATACCGACAGCACCAGACCGAGCATACCCATATCCACCACCATCTGTAAGTTTCCGACAAGGAAAGGAAATGCCACACTGGTCCATGTGTACCCCATCGCCAGTGCAATGCTGGCGATAGCGCGCAGAGAAAAGGTGAGCAAGACAGAGCATACCACCATTTTCCCGAACAGACTGCGTTGGCGCAGACAGCGCACCACGACCCAACAGAGTAGAGCAGAAAATAGGGCGATGAACAGGAGGAAGGGAACCCAACCCAGTCGATAGATCAAGGTTGTCAGCAACAAGTCGCTGTCACAGTTGGGCAGTGCCATCTCGTATGGCCACGGGTAGGTAGGATTGTCCCACTGCCCCTGTCCCAACCACTGCGAACCAGACAGAACAGTTTTGGTTACCATTGCGGAATAGCCACGCCCTGTTGGGTAGCGTTCGGGGTGGAGGAACGCCTCCAGACGAACCATAAAGAGGTTGGAGGTTATCAACTGATAGACAAGCATGGCTGTTGTAGGAAGAAACACTGCGATAGCGGTGAGGAGGGTTTTGCCTCGTCCTATGCCAAACCAGTCCTTACTTGCTGCCAGAAGAAACATGATACAACCAACGATGACCAATAGGAGAAAGTCCCATTTACTTGGTATCAGTAGACAGACCGCACCGAGGGGCAGTATCCCAAAGAGGGCGCGGGGCAGACCGCGCCACCCTTGGTTGCGACAAGTCTGTATCCATATCGCATAGATAATGGGATAGCATGCCGTGATGTAGCGTGTGTAGTGGGGGATGTGGTTAATCCGAGGGGAAACAAAGAACAGTAGGACACCGAGCAACAATGCACCGAGATAGACCTTTTTTCCATGGCGTGCCAGTAGAGTATAGTCCAGAAAGTAACCACCCACCAGTGCCGCACCACCCAAAAGAACGGAGAGTAGCGTGGTAACGGGATTGATATTGAGATAGCAGTAGTTCCAGTCGGCTGTCAACCCGATGCGAAGTCCTGCACAGACAACCGCAAACAGTAGGGTCAATGCCAACAGACCGTTCTGTGGCTTGGGGCGGTGGATACGGTCAAGCTCTAATCCCAACGCGACAGGGTCGCCCATCTCCTCGACGGCCATGTACTCTGCGTCGGTATGCCCCTCGCTGGCAAAGACATCCCTCTGGTCGGATAGGTGCTGTTCCAACTCGGAGAGAACCGACGGCTTAATGCGCTTCCAGCGAATTTGCTCGGAAACAGTATCTAGGTACTCTGCAATGGTCTTATACTGCGCCATAACACACCTCTTCCTGCAACACACGGCGCACTGCCGTGGCATATACATTCCACGATGCCTCTTTCTCCTGCAATGCGTTGTGACCAGTTGTGGTCAGCTGGTAGTACCGTCTGGGCTTACCTGCGGATGCCTCGCGCTCATAGGCGGTGACATACCCCTTTTCCTCCAGACCGTGCAGGAGGGGATATAGGGAGCCTGCTTTCAGATGAAAAGTGTCGTCCGACCGTCGCCGTAATTCCTCAATCATCTGATAGCCGTACATATCTCCTTTTTCCAATAGCTTCATCACCAGTAGCCCCATACTGCCACTGATTAAAGTTTTATCTACTTCCATGTGTAACCTCCTTTGGATAATTTATATAGAGCATCTATATATTGGGATTATATATCGACTGTCTATATATGTCAAGGCTATTTTTTCGGTAGGGATATATTTTTGAAAAACCTGTTGCATTTTCAGAGAATACCTCGTATCATAGTGTGCTGACATATAAAAACACAAAGGAGTTGGAATGTAAATTGAGTTTACAAAAGCTATTTTCCGCCAAAGACATGACCGCTGGCAGGCCATGGAAACGCATTATGGAGTTTGCACTCCCCATGCTGATTGGTAACATCGCACAACAGCTGTACAATACCGCTGATACGGTCATTGTCGGTATCTATGTGGGCGATAACGCACTCTCCGCCGTCGGTAGTGCAGGCCCGATTCTGAACCTGCTGTTGGCACTGTTCGTCGGTATCGCTACGGGTGCAGGTATCGTGGTTTCCCAGAGTTTCGGTGCAAGGGACCGCAAGACGCTGTCCTCCAGTATCGGTAACTGTATTACACTCTCCGCGATTGCCACTGCCATTATTATGGTTGTCGGTCCCCTTATCTCGACCCCCATGTTGAAAATGCTCGGTACACCAGATTCGATTATTGCATGGTGCGCCCAGTATCTCAATATTTACTTCTTGGGTATTGTCGGCTTTTTCTATTACAATATGCTCTCTGGTGTTCTGCGTGGTCTGGGCGACTCGGTATCTGCTCTGCTGTTCCTGATTGTAGCCGCCCTGCTGAATGTGGGACTGGACCTGCTGTTCGTCGCTGGTCTTGGCATGGGGGTGGCAGGTGTTGCGCTGGCTACTATCCTTTCACAGGCTATCTCCGCCGTGTTGTGCTTTATGAAGTTGAGAAGCATGGGCGATATCTTCGATTTGAACTGGAAGACGCTCAAGCTGGACGGCGCAATGGCAATGCGTATTCTGCGGATTGGTATTCCCTCTGGTGTGACACAGGCAATTATGGCAACCGCTGGTATGATTGTCCTGAACCTGACCAATGCCATGGGTGAGATGGTTATCGCCTGTAGCGTTATCATCATGCGTGTGGATGGCTTCGCTATGATGCCCAACATGACCTTTGGCCAGACGATGAGCGTCTTTACTGGCCAGAATGTCGGCGCAAAACGCTACGACCGTGTACATCAGGGTGTGAAGCAGGGTTCTATCATTGCCCTGGGATTCTCTGCTGTGATTACGCTGACACTACTGTTGTTTGGTCGCTACCTGTTCGATATCTTTACCGATACCCCTGAACTGGTGGAGTTGGCCAATAAGATGATACGCGTGATGGCGGTCGGTTATCTGGCAGTTGCCGTGACGCAGGTGCTCGGCGGTGTCATGCGTGGTGCAGGTGATACGGTGACACCGATGTGGATTTCGATTATCTCCACCATCCTCATCCGTGTTCCTGTCGCCTATGGACTGGCTTACCTGACCCGCAGTGAGGCGTATCCCCACGGTGAGCCTATCGCATTGTTCGGTTCGCTGATGATTTCTTGGACACTGGGTATGGTTATCTCTATCGTGGTGTTCTCCATCGGTAAATGGAAGAAAAAAATGATGAATCCTGCCTAATGGCTATGACAACGGGAGTGTTGCAATGGATGTTGCGACACTCCCGTTATTTTTTAGGGCAATATTGCCAGTACCTTACAGATTTCGGCACGCGTCATGGCGTTGTTGGGATATAATTTTCCATTATTGCCGTTCATCACACCCAAGGCAACCATTGTTTCAAAATGTTCGCGCGCATAGTACAAAATCTCGCCTGCGTCGGGGAACATAGATAGGTCAGCCGAGAGACTTTCGGCATTTCTCGCTCTGCCCAACATCGTCACCGCCTGCGAACGGCTGAGCGTTGCCTGTGGCGCATAGAGTATCGTGCCATCACTCTGCTCAATACCACCCACGATGCCGAGTGCATACATAGCACGAACCGCATTCGCCGCCCATGCATCCACCTGTTCCATATCCATAAATGGAGTGGTGATGTCGGCATAATCATCGGTGTTCAGGTTCATAAACCGCGCCAACAGCACCGCAAATTCCGCACGGGTCACACCTTTGTCGGGGTTGGCATAGAGTGCATCGCCCTGCTGTACGCCAGTCAATACACCCTTGTGGTACAGGGAACAGAGATAACCTGTACCCCAGTGTCCTGCGGTGTCAACAAATGGAGAGCGTCCATCCAAGGTGAGAGAAATGACCACGGTTAAATCGCCCTTGGAAATACTGGCTGTACCTGTGCCCTCGGTAAATTTGGTGGTCAGCAGACCATTTTCATCAAAGCTACCCAGATTGTTGTCCACGCGCCAAGTGAAATCGCTGTTAAAGGTTTCTAATTTGCGGTGGTTGTAACTGGCGGTAACGGTCAACTGTGCGGTGTCGCCTGGGACCATCGTGACACCGTTCACCTGTACCCCCTCCCAGTAGACATGAATCTCGTCGGGCGTATCTACCACGAGAATCTGGAGTTCTTCTGTGAACCCACCAGTCGAGGCGGTGATGGTGACGGGGCCACCCTCGTCGGGGGCATAGAAGATACCATCTATGACCTCACCAGCACTGCACTGGTAGAGAATAGGAGCATCCATGGGAGAGAAGTTGCTGTCGAGCAACTGCGCCGAGAGTTCTACCGTGTGTCCCGGCAGGACGACATAGGAGGACGCGCCAAAGTAGAGGTGGTCGCCAATGCCCGTGGCATAATCTCGCACGAGCAAGAGAAGATGATTACTCACCTTGCGCTCCATTTTGTCGCTGGGCGAGTTGACGACTTGGGCGCGGTCCGCACCTGGAAGCGTAGCGGTCATGGTTGTACTACCACCGCCGTCCAGACAGACCGCCGTTTCACAGCCTAGTTCCACCATGCGCTGTGCGAGGACACGCAGGGAAGCACCCATGCTGTGTTCCGCTTGTCTACCGTCCACGGTGTACAGGATCAATTCACCGTTGGTTTTGACCCCGACCACACTGCGCGGTGCGTAGGTGGTGGAGAGATTTTCTTTGACAGCACCGTTCTCCACGAGGAGATACAGTGCGCCTATCGCCTCGGTTACACTGTTCCATCTGCTGTCAGCAGGGGTAAAAGAGATGGTGAACCTGTTTCCCACGGCGAGCTGTTCCAGAAAATATTTGTGGACAGTGTAGCCATTTTCAGAGATGGTCAAGGCAACCTGTTGTTCTCCGATTTCGACCGCCTGTGCGCCAGTTTCCACATGGTCAACACGCAGGTGTAGCGTATCGCCCATGCTGGCAGAACCAGAAACTATAGAGCAGAGGACAGTGAGTCCCTCGGTGTGTGTACCTGTAGTGTGGTCGGTGTTGAAGTCGGAAGTTAAGAGTGTCACACCTGCGTCCTCGACACGCGGTTTATTGATGGCGGCGATAGGGAGTTTCCTGTCTTCGTGCTGTGCGGTGATGGCGAGTTTCGGCTCACCGAGTAGTACCGAACCGTCTGGCAGAAACCCAAGTGCATAATTACTCTCTGCGCCAGAAATGATTTCTCCATCGGAAATCATCACGCCGAGCGGATAGCCAGTGGCGGTGTCATAAAAATCACCGTTGATGCCAGCCACTACGCGCCATCCCTGTGCCTCATACAACTCGGCGGCTTCCGTGGCAGTCAGACGCGCACAGACGGAGTCACCGTAAGCGACCGCAGGGATGATGGGGCTGTTAGGCGCAACGGTGACAAAATATTCATGGCGCAGTTGTTCGTAGTAGTGGCTCCAATAGATGTTGTCGTGGAAGGTGACACCGTGGTGTACGGCGATATCTTCCTGCCACACCTCACTGCCATAGGCATCGGAGTAGGCGAGGGCATGACTGGGGAGTGACAGCAGTAGCATACTACAGCTTATCAGAAGGGCTAACAATTTTTTCATGGATTCTCCTTTTTGGTAGGTCACAGGGGGCTAATTCTCTATCTGTGCTACTATAGCACACAGGGGAAAAAAAGTCCACCGCGAGGGAGATGGCAAAATTTTACACAGCTGCGCAAACAAAATGTTCAGCAAAATTAAAATATAATAAAAAAATCAAAGTTTTACTGTTGACTTTTGCGACACAACGAATATACTGATACATAAGACAAAAAAGGGGGATTTTTCCATGAGCTTTGGAAAACGCCTGCGCGAGCGAAGATTGGAACTGAAGATGAGCCAGAACGAATTGGCGCGCGCACTGGGAATTACGGCAGCGGCCGTCAGCAACTATGAAAGCGGACAGAATGCCGTGCGTGAGGATATTTTGCTAAAACTGTTTCGCGTATTGGATGTCGACCCCAACTATCTCTATCAGGACAGCATTACAGCGCATGACTTTATCTGCTCGGTGGAAGAAAAGTCGTTGATTGGTAAATATCGCGCACTCAACCGTATCGGCCGACAGATGCTCCATAGCGTGGTGGAGGGGTTAGGGGCATATCAGGCGGATTTGGAGCGTACGACACCCGCCAGAGAGGTGCGCCAGATGCCACTCTATTTCTCGTTGTCGGCGGTTGGTGATGCTACACCAGTGTTTGGAGAAGATTTTGAATATATTGATGTTACGGATGCCGTTCCGCTGGGTGCAGATTTTGCAGTGCGGATGCAAGAAAATTCGATGGAACCGTATATTGCAGAGGGAAGCGTGGTCTATGTCAACCGCGACCCATTGGAAAATGGCGATGTCGGTATCTTCTGTGCGGATGGAAAAATGCTGTGTAAGCAGTATGTCCGTGACGCGCTGGGGATGGTGTATCTGTTTTCCCTCAATCGCACCTGTGCCGATACCGATGTAGTCCTGCCACGCAGGAGTGGGCGCGCGATGGTCTGTATCGGTCGTGTCCTGCTCCCCAGTCGCCCCCCGATTGTGGGACAAGGCTGAAATTTTGGGATTGACTTTTGCATCTTGCAGGTGTATACTCGCAAAAAAACAAGGAGGTATGGCAATGGTAAGAGAGCTGATACACGATCCTATTTTTCTGGCCCGGAAGTCTGAGCCTGCAACGGCAGAGGATTTGGCGGTCGCTCAGGATCTGCTGGATACGTTGACTTTTCACAAAGAAGGATGTGTG
>JAZRID010000117.1:0-13766 GCA_045645125.1 Oscillospiraceae bacterium
CAAATCACCTATGCCGCACGCAACAGTGATTTTGATGGGTTCAATATCAACGAGGGCGATTACCTCGGATTGCTCGGCGGTAAGCTGTTCAATACGGACAAGGATATTACAGCACTGCTGAACCGACTGGCACAGGAAGCGGCCAGCCGTGAGGCGGAGTTCGTCACGCTGTTCTACGGCGAGGATGTCACAGAGGAACAGGCGAGTGCGGCGGAGGAAATCTTCGCACAGCGTTGCCCAAATGCAGAAGTTTCCCTCATCCCCGGCGGTCAGCCCGTTTACTATTATATCATCAGCATCGAATAATCAGAAAAAGCCCCCATTCTTCCGTGATGGTAGGAGAATGGGGGTATTTTTCGTCTATTTGATATCGGATTACTTACCAGCGATGGACAGGTTTTCTACCAAAACATAGGGGGAACCAAAGGTGGTCACACCGAAGGGATTGGGCAGAACAACCTTGTCGGACAGCGCGGTGATATTCTTCAGCATATCGTAGAAGTTGCCTGCCACGGTAAAGGACTTGATATACTCAGCCTTCTTGCCGTCCTTAATCACAAAGCCAGCACTCTGGAGAGAGAAGTCGCCAGAGATGGGGCTAGCACCTGCGTGCAGACCACTCAAATCGGTAATCAGAATACCGTTGTTCGCCTTTTCGAGAATCTGTTCCTCGGTCAGCTCGCCAGCTTCGAGGTACATGGTGAACGGACGGACATTGACCGCACCAGCATATCCTGCCTTACCAGCATTACCTGTGGTTTCCTTGCCAGCAACAGCGGCGGTTTTCATGTTGTACAGCAGGGTGTTCAGCGTACCACCTGCAATCACATTCTTCTTGTGGGTGGGGCAACCCTCGCTGTCAAAGTTCATCTGGGCGGGGCTTTCAGGATGGAAGGGGTCGTCGACCAAGGTGACGCAGGGGGCAGCAATGACTTCGCCCTCCATGTTGCCCAGACGGGACAGACCCTTCTGTGCATTCTCAGAGGAGAACACGGAGGAGAATACACCCAGCAGACTGCTCATGGCATCGGGGTCAAAGACAACGGGATAGACACCAGTGACAGGAGGCTCGCCGCCCAGCTTGCGCTTGGCATCGGAGGTGGCCTTCTGTACCATCTTGTCGGCATCAATCTTGCTCAGTTCACCCAATTTGATTTCATAGGAGTTTGCCATCTCCTGGCCGTTGGACACCATGGAGCCGACCACTAGACCAGCAATATTGTTTTCCCAGTGGAGGTCCAGACCCTTGGAGTTATAGATAGCGATTTCACTGTGTTCACTGAGGCACTCTGTCTCACAACCGTCGATAACAGCACTGTCGGACGCATAAAGCTTCTCCTGTGTTTCCAGTGCCTTGCTAATCAGGGCATCGACAGTAGGCAAGTCGTAGGGGGTGATGTTCAAAGGCTCGTACTCCTTGCCACCCTCGCACAAAAATACCTGCTCCTCGGCTTCAAGGAGGGCGGCGTTGTCGGCTGCCTTGGCAACGATGGCCTTTGCCTCGTCCTCGTTCAGTGCCTGCGTGGAGGCATAGCCCATCTTGCCGTTCACGATACAGCGGAAACACACACCACCGCCCTGTGCGGAGGAGGAGAACTTGTTGACTTCGTGCTGAAACACGCCGACATTGGTGTCAGAGCCACTCTGATAGTACAGCTCATATTCGGTGATGCCCAGAGCCTCGGCCTGTGCAATCACGGCTTTCTTAAAAGACTGATAGTCCATAATATTTTCTCCTATATGGTATTTCACTCCGCAGTGTCGTTACCGTGCGGAAATGCTTGGTATAGAACAACTTTTAGAGCGAAATTAAAATTCTTTTTGCCTACTTTTTCTTATAAGAAAAAGTAGGTTATCGGCCGCCGACGGTGATGCTGGATACGCGAATCAGAGGCTGACCCACATTGGTGGGCACACTGCCGCTGGAAGAACCGCACATACCCTGTCCCATATCCATATCGTTACCAACCATGTCGATGTTCATCAACACTTCACTACCCTTACCGACAAGGCTTGCGCCACGGACAGGCTCGCAGATTTCGCCGTTGCGGACGATGTAACCCTCGTTGACGGAGAAGTTGAACTCGCCAGTGACGGGGTTGACACTACCGCCACCCATCTCCTTGGCAAACAGGCCGTATTCGATGGACTTGATAATGTCCTCGTTTTTGTCGTCGCCGTTGGCGATGTAGGTGTTGGTCATACGGGAAGTGGGGGTGTAGGCATAGCTCTGGCGACGGGCATTACCTGTGGAGGTCATACCCATACGGCGTGCGTTGAACTTATCAATCATGTAGCTCTTGAGGATACCGTTCTCAATGAGGACATTCTTCTGGGCAGGGGTACCCTCGTCGTCGAAGTTGATGGAACCCCATGCGTTGGGAATCGTACCGTCGTCGATAGCCGTGACCTTGCTGTGTGCAATCTGCTGACCGAGCTTTCCCGTGAACTGGGACTGGCCGTACGCCACAGAGGAGGCCTCCAAAGAGTGGCCACAGGCTTCGTGGAAGATAACACCGCCGAAGCCGTTGCCGATGGCAACAGGCATGACACCAGCGGGGCAGTAACCAGCACCAGCCATCGTGACAGCCTGACGCGCGGCGTGAATACCGACATTCTTAGCGTCGATGATGTCAAACATCTCCATGCCCATACGACGGCCGGGGGAGCAAGTACCAGTCTGGCTCTCGCCGTTGATTTCAGCGACTGCGCTGACAGCAATACGGGTACGAATCTGGCGGTCCTGTGCGTAAGTGCCCTCGGTGTTGGCCACAAGAATCTTGTGGTCGTAATCCATCAGATTGCCGCTGACCTGCTTGATGGCATCGTTGTAGTCCTTGGCAGTAAAATAGCCATCCTTCAGGACGCGGATTTTTTCCGCAGTGGTGACAGAGGCGGGAACGACCTTGATGGGGTGAATGTCGCCGTACAGACGCTCACGCAGAACAATATCAATTTCTGCCTTGCCCTGTCCCAGTGCGTCGGCGGCCTGCTGGGCACAGCGGATAAGACCTGCCTCACTGGTGTCAACGGTGGTCGCCATGACAGAGCGCAGTCCCTTGTAGACGCGCACGGCGGCACCAGCAATCACACCAGAGTGGATGGAATGTACCTTGCTGTCCAGCATACTGATAACGCTTTCATCGGTATGCTCAGCAAACAGTTCGGCATAGTCTGCGCCGGTAGATACTGCGGCGTGCAGTACCCGCTGGCAAACATCTCTTGCAATCATGCGTATTCTCCTTTGAAATAAAAATTATTACAAGTTAAGTAGGGGGAGCGATTTCCTTATTTTTGAAAAAATGCAGTTGCTACAAAAAAAGAGTGCTACAACACACCTTGCAACACTCCCACAAACACCCAACATATCTAATATATCACAGTTTCCCTATTTTTGTCTATTCTCAAATCGTCTAACATTTTTCTCATATTCTTATGAAACATTCCATCTTGTAAAATACTCTTTTTCGAGGTATGATAAAGACACAAAAAACAGAGCACAAAATAAGGAGTGAGTCCAATGTTCTAGTTGTACTACGAAGCTCCAAACTAATGGAAAGTAGAGGTTACGAAAATGCTGGAACCCATGAATCATCAGAAATGACCCTTAACCGTCAGAGTGATTAGCTGATTGGTTGAGGGTCATTTCTCTTTTGGTCTGCGTCCCACAGGGGGCGTTTTTTTGTTTCCGCTACTATCATACAATAGAACAATATCATTGCAGGAGGATAGATATGCAGTACATTGATATGCACTGTGACACGCTGATGATGGCGTGGCGCAAAGGGTGGGCGGATATCTACCATCGTCCAGAACTGATGGTGGACATCAAGCGTCTGGTGCAGGGCGGTTGCCGTGCCCAGTTTTTTGCCATATTTCTGCCGTCACCGACCATGAAAGAGCGCATGGGCTTGGCGCACTTAGATGATGATGTATATATTGAACAGTTGGGGCAGATTTTCCGCACCACACTGGAACAGCACGGTGATGTGGTTGTACAGGCTGGTAATCTGGCACAGATGCAAGAGAATACACGCGCAGGCAAACTGTCCGCCATTCTGACGATGGAAGACGGGCGCAGTGTGGATGGCAAGATGGAAAAATTGGAGCGGTATTACAACATGGGTGTGCGCGTCATCGGATTGACTTGGAATCAGGAGAACTGCTTCGGTGCGCCAAATTCCCGTGATGCCACCATCATGGCCAAGGGGCTGACAGACTTCGGCAAGGAGGCCATTCTGCGGATGAATGAATTGGGCATGGGTGTAGATGTGTCCCATCTGTCGGATGGCGGTTTCTGGGATGTAGTGCGACTGACGAAAAAGCCGTTCTTTGCGACACACTCTAATTGCCGTAGTTTGAACCCCCATCCCAGAAGTATGACAGATGAGATGATTCGTGCGCTGGCGGACAAGGGCGGTGTCATGGGTGTGAATTTCTGTCCTGCTTTTCTGGTACAGGATACAGAAAATACACGCGCCACCTGTGAGATGCTCACCGCACAGTTGCGCCATATGATACGGGTCGGTGGTGAGGATATCGCTGCCATCGGAACAGATTTTGACGGCATGAATGGTGCGTTGGAGATTGCCTCAGCTGACCAGATGCCCAAACTGTTCACCGCACTGGAACGGGCTGGCTTTACAGCGCGTGAAATCGAAAAAATTGCATACGCCAATGCCGAGCGTGTCATCGGCGAGGTGCTATAAGGTAGCAAAAGAGGGAGTGTCGCCGTTTGTGGCAACACTCCCTTGCTATATGGAATGGGATACGATTACAGCAGGTCCTTGACGAGGGAAAGGGCGGCTTCATCAGCAACCAGTGTGAAATCGGGGTGCAGTTGCAGGATAGAGCCGGGGGACTGGGGCTTGATGGGGCCAAAGAAGCAATCTTTGACAGCCTGTGCCTTGGCCTCGCCGTTGACCACCAACAGGACACGCTTTGCCTTCATAATGGAGCCGATACCCATGGTGTAAGCGTGGGTGGGGACATCCTCGCGCTTGGCAAAGAAACGCTGGTTGGCATCAATGGTGGATGCGGTCAGTTTGACCTTGTTGGTGCCGTTGACGAACGCATCGGCAGGCTCGTTAAAACCGATGTGACCGTTGGGGCCGAGGCCCAGCAACTGCAAATCTGCACCACCGAAACCATCAATGACAGCGTCATAGCGACGGCACTCGCCCTCGGCATCGGGATTCATACCGTTGGGGATGTTGCAGTTGGTCTGGTCGATGTTGACATGGTCGAACAAATTGGTACGCATGAAGTAGGCGTAGCTCTGGTCGTGGTCGGCAGTCAGACCCACATATTCATCCAGATTGACGGTTTTGACCTGAGAGAAATCCAGTTCACCGTTCTCGTACTTGGCAATCAGCTCCTTGTAGGTGCCGATGGGGCTGCTACCCGTGGCCAGACCCAGAACGCAGTCGGGCTTCAGGTGAATCTGGGCGGCGATGATGTTGGCGGCCTTGCGGCTGACATCGTTGTAATCCTTAGCAATAATCAATCTCATAAGAAATTTCTCCTCGTATTTTATCGTATCAAATTTCGGTTCCTGCGAGGAATACTCTGCGCTCGCTGTAGTCTGCACTGCAAATTAGGAAGTCGGCGCGCTTGCCAGGGGCAATGGAGCCAACCAGATGGTCTGCACCGATAGCACAGGCAGGGTTATACGATGCGGCGCGAATCGCGTCCTCCTCAGGGATATCGAAACGAATGGCATTTACCATGCAGTCGTACAGGTTAGTGGCGGAGCAGGCAATCGTGCCATCGGCCAAACGAGCGACACCGTCGCGCAACCATGCGTCCTGACCGCCCAACTCAAACTGACTGCCATCGGGCATACCACAACAGCGGCCAGAGTCGGACACCAGCACCATGCGCTCGCCACCGAAGATGGAGAATGCAAGGCGGACAGAGGCAGGATGGACATGGAGGCCGTCACAGATAAGCTCGGCGCGGACATTGGGATTTTCGGCGGCGGCAGGAATCACACCGGGGTCACGGTGGTGGATGCCGGGCATGGCGTTGTACAGATGGGTCAGGTGGGTTGCACCTGCATCATAGGCGGCCTTGGTATGGGTGTAGTCGGAGTCGGTATGTGCGACGGAAACGGTGCAAAGGTTCTTGGCTTTCTCTACAAACTCAATGGCACCTGGCAGTTCGGGGGCGATATCCACAATCCGCACCAGACCGCCACAGCTCTCCTGTAGAGCTTGGAAACCCTCAAAATCGGGCTCTTTCAGATAGTCTGCATTCTGTGCGCCACGCTTCTTGTAGGAGAAGTAGGGACCTTCCATCTGAATGCCACGCAAGACGGACAAACCAGCCAAATCTTCATCGACCAGTTTCCGTGCGTTGGCAAACGCCTTCTCCAGAGAAGCGTAGGGCAAAGTCATGGAGGCAGGGGCGAACGAAGTGACACCTACCTTTGCATAATAGGCCGCCATTGCCTTCACTCCCTCGTAGTCACCGTCGGAGAAGTCCGCACCAGAGTTGCCGTGGCTGTGGACATCGACCAGACCAGGGATGACGGTAGCACCGTGCAGGTCAATGGCATCTTCGGGGACAGTGTCGGGAAGTACGGCGGCAAATTTTCCGTCTACGACCTCGAATGCACCCCAGTGGAAGCGGAAATCAGAGCCATAAATTCTGGCATTCTTATAAAACATAGCAGTCCTCCCGATTACTTACGCAGGGCAGGCAGACTAGCGGCGGCGGCACTCTGGCCGACACGACGGGTCTTTTCGTCGGGCAGAATAACCTCACACTTCTGGGCAAGTTCGCTAAACTCGTCGGCGAGGATTTCGTTACAGACACGCAGAATGGTGTCGCCACCCTTGCCAGACATGACACGGCCGAGCATCATCAGATGCTCAATGTTGTAGAACTGGGAGTACAGAACGACAGTGTAGGCCAGATATGCGCCGATAGTTTCAAAGATAGCGACAGCTCTGGGGTCATCTTCTACCATCAACCCCTGTACAACCTTGAGCTTCTCGGCGGGGGACAGATTTTCGTCCAGTTCGATACCAGCGGCAGGAGCCAGCTTAATGACAGCATCCTGACTGAAATACTTACAACCAACACCGTAGTCGGTGGACCACTCATCCTGCATGGCATTTTCGCAGAGGTCAACAGGCGCAAAGGCCAGCTCGTTAATCCAACCGAGAACATTCTTGTCCTTGTCAACATAGCCAACGGCCTCGGAAGTGCCCATAGCCAGACCCATGATGTTGCCGACACCCAGACCCATGGCACCAGCCAGTGCGGACACATCACCGTCATTGGCGACAACAATAGGCACATCGCCAATCTCGGCGGCGGCACGGTCGTAGATGGTCTTTACCTTGTCCCAGTTGGAACGAGGGACCTTGATAAACAGGGAGGCGACCATGGGGGCATTGCCAATGAAAGTACCTGCAGAGGATACGCCGATAGCATCGACACGAGGCATCTTGGATGCAGCGGTCTTCAGTGCCTCAACGATGTGGGCGAAGTGGTAGTCGGGGTCCTCCTGCAACTTGGGGAACCAGACAACTTCCTCGGAGTAGACGCACTCGCCGTCAATCACGGCACTGACCTTGCGGTCGGAACCACCTGCATCGAAACCGATACGGCAACCATCCAGATAGCCACCGATGGGCTGTGCCTGCTCGTTTTCGGCGGGGCACTGGTCGAGGGGGAGGTCCAGAATCTCCAACTCACGCTCATAGAGCTGCTGTACGAAGGTGTAGTCGAAGGCGCGCTCGCCCTCGGGGGTATAGGCGGCCTTCAGACGCTGTGCCAACGCGGAGCAACCGCAGATGGATACGCGGAAACCACCAGTGGACCAGAGCAGGAATTTGACATAACGCTCAACATAGCGGTAGTCAGCCTCTGCCATCTCAGGCGTACCATGGATGCAGGTGTGATGGACGGAAACACGACCTTGGTCGCGCTCAACGGCGATGGAGATGGGCTGTTTTGCGTCCTTCAGATAGGATGCACGCCAGACACCAAAGGGAATAAACTGGGTATCCAGTTTGGGGGTGTGCTTCATCTGATATTCGATACCTAAGTACTGCATAATCGATTCCTCCGTATGTTGATTTATACCAATGACAGGGTGGAGCCATATCATCGGGGAATTATAAAGTAGTGGTGTAGGATATGAGGTACGGTTTATCGCCGTGTGCCTGCCACCTGATACATTCGCTCGTTGGAAATGATGGTGTCCACCGTAAAGTACGGGTGCAGCAGGGCAGCGAGTTCGTTTTCTTCCAATAGTTCAATGGAAACTGTGCTGGCGCGTCCAGCGTGGTGTTCGAGCAGAGCCGCACGGCTCATGCCGTGTGCAATCGATAAGCGTCCACCGGGGGCGACCAGCTTGGCCAAGATTTCAATCAAACGAGTCGGTTCGGGAAAGTGGGGGAAGGCATTGTAAACCATGATAGCGTCAAAAGTTTGGCCGAAGTCCTCGGTTTCCACATCGCCACAGATAACTTTAACCATGGGGAATTTCTGCTGTGCAATTTTTGCCATCTCGGGGGAGATGTCAATGCCTGTAACGGACGCGACACCGCGCTTCAAATAGTCGGGAAAGAGAACACCTGTTCCGCATGCGACATCCAACACATGAACATCAGGACGGATACCGCCGTTGTCCATGATAATGGAAATCAGTTCTTCGTCACGAATCATATCGTCGTCCCACCAAGGGGCACAGCTGTCGAAAAAAGCCTTGATTTCATTTTTGTTCATGGGTTGTACCTACTTTGCTCAAACTTCTCTATTCTACATTATACTGCGAAAGTGCGTGGGTTGCAAGCCCTAGAGGTGGATATTTTGCTCAGTTTTTTGGACAATTATATCCCCCTGTAGGGCTTGTGACGCGGATTTTGAGATGGTATAATCGGACACATAGTAATTTACAGTACGCTACACTACAAAAGAAACGATAGGGAGAAACGATTATGACGACGACAAAAACCATGAGCAAGACGATGAGTGTACATATTCACAAGTTGACCTATTCCGCACTGTTTACCGCACTGGCAATGGTGTTGCCGTTCTTGACGGGGCAGATTCCTGAGATTGGCTCGATGCTCTGCCCCATGCATATCCCTGCACTGCTGTGTGGTTTTACCTGTGGTTGGCCGTGGGGCTTGGCTGTGGGACTGCTGTCCCCTCTGTTGCGTTCTATTATCTTTGGGATGCCCACAATGCTAGCTGCTGTGGCGATGGCCTGTGAAATGGCAGTCTATGGCGCGGTTTCTGGTGCGCTGTATCGCGTTCTGCCCAAGAAGAAGTGGAGTATCTATGCTTCTCTGCTGACCGCAATGGTACTAGGTCGTATCGTGTGGGGCGGTGTGCAGTTTGCTATCGCTGGTCTGCAACACTCCACCTTTACCCCTGCGCTGTTTCTCGCTGGTGCAGTCACCAGTGCAATCCCTGGCATTATTTTGCAGATTGTCTTGATTCCGTTGATTATCATGGCACTGGAGCGCGCAGGCATGGTGCTGAACCAGAAGTAACGGAATCCGTACACCGATGCTTGTCAAATCGGTGTACCTATGGTATAGTAGGACACGCATATCGGCGACGAGTTGTCGCAATACTAGAGAATAAAAGGAGTTTTACTATGGGTCACGAACACAACCACAATGGCGTGCATAGCCATGAGCATACCCACAGCCACACCCACGAGCATACCCACGACGGTCATACGCACAGCCATGAGCATGACCACGGTCATACCCACGACCATGAACATCCCCATACCCATGACCACCTGCATGGTCACGACCACGACCATCACCATGAGCACGGGCATGGCCATCACCACCATCATCACGACCACGAGCACAGTGGCGCACCTCTCGCACAGCTGTGTGCGCTGATGAACTACATGGTCGACCACAACGCCGCCCATGCCACCGAGCTGGCTGATTTGGCACAGCAGTTGAAGAACGCTGGCAAGGATAGTGCCTATGAAAATGTCATGGCCGCCGTAGCAGAATTCCAGAAGGGTAATCAGATTTTGGCAGATGTGCTGAAAGAGTTGCACTAAACATATAAAAAACACGAGGACAGGAATCCACACGAGAGATTCCTGTCCTTTTCTATGTCCCAAAAGACATATCAAGCTAATGGAAAGTGGTTTATTTTCTGCAATAGATTTGGATTGCCTCGCAGATGAACGCGGCAGTACCGTTACCGTGCTGGTCGATGTTGGCCTTAAAGCGTTCATCTGCCACATACATTTGTCCCAGACCTGTCAAAATTGGATTGGTGCAGTCGTAATACTGCGCGGTGATGTGGTTCTGTAGCGTTTTCACAAGGTTTTGTGCTTCGGTGGAGTTAGGGGTTGCACCCTGTTTCAGGCAGACGGCAAACTCCGCCATAATCTGATTCATTTCTTCGGCAAGGTCGTTCCACTTTTGCTTGGAGTAATTCTTGGTTTTTTTCGCGTGCTGTTGGTATGCGTCCGTGTTGCCCCATCGCTCCTTGGCTTCTGCCTTGTGTTTTTCAAATTCGCTGTTGTCAAAAGCAGTCATAACATTTTCTCCTTTCATGGCACCGTCAATGGCGGAAATCAGTCGTTCCAGCCGTTCCTTTTTCAAGGTGAGCAGATGTCTTTGCTCGTGCAGTACCTTGGTCTTATCATAGGTCGAGGAGGATAGTATCTCTCCAATGCTCTTTAAGGAAAAGTCGAGTTCACGGTAAAAGAGAATCTCCTGCATCCGAAGCAAGGAAGTTTCGTCGTAGTAACGATAACCTGTGGAGTGTTCCACATGGGCAGGGGCTAACAATCCAATTTCATCGTAATAATGCAGGGTGCGTACACTCACACCTGTAAATTCGGCAAATTCTTTAATTCGCATTTTCAACGATATCACCTCACAAAACAGAGTGTACACTATGACGGAGCGTGAGAGTCAATAGTAATTTTGAAAAAATACAAGGGAAATGTCATTTTTCTAGGAATTGCAAGGGTTTCCGCTCGATGTAAACTTTAAGTTGTCATGGTTTTTCGGCCATGTAAACTTAAAGTTGCGCGATTTTTAGCCAATGTAAACTTTAAGTTGCTGGTATTTTTGGAGGAACTATCCTATCATTCGGGTGTGCGCTGTGGCACACACAGAGAAAAACGCACCAAAAACATAGAGGAGAATTCCACCATGAAACAAAAAACACATCCGCTATTCTTTTCCTTGCTTGCCCTGTTGCTTGTGTTCCTGACAGCCTGCGCTGATTCTAACGGTGGGGAGAGCGGCGGTGCAGATGGTTCTGCCGATACCCCTGCGACATATGTTTACGCGGAAGCCCCTGTTTCTTTTAATGAACCCTATGGGAACCTGTATCAAGAGGCATCGGGGTGGGAAGTGACACAGGGGAACATGACCTATCGCTTCACATCCGCTATCAGCGAGGAGGAGCGCACCACTGTTGTCGACGATGTTACCGCCATGCTTACATATATCGAGGAGAACTTCGGGACTCTTACTGAGGAATATACCATCTGCATCCGCCACGATGCCTATGCGCCTTGGACAGACGGTAGCACGCTCTATGTCGGCCTGCCTGCTCTGCGTACCCCTGCATTTGGCGCATCGCTTGCACAGATGCTGTACGGCAGGCAGGTCAACTATGGAATCTGCTATGCGTTTGCCACGGAGCTTTTGCAGGAGTTGGGATATCATACCGAGGAACTCTCTGTTACCTTGGAGGAGGCTCTTACGGTATGCGAAACTTCTCCCTTGCTTCTTGACCTCAACTATGCGTGTTTCCTCAGTAACTACACTGACAAGGACACACTGGCAAAACTCAAGTATCTCGCCATCGACTTTTATCGCTCTCTGACACGGGAGGGAAAAACAGAACTGTTGACCAACTACTCCTGTGCGCGCTATTCTCAGTATTTGAGTGACTATCTGACCGAACACGGACAAGAACCCTACGATACTTCGGATTTGGAGGGGATTTCGTTCTATCCCTGTGGGGAGAAAATGCGTCTGGTTTGGGAGGACCCCTATGCTATTTTCTATCTCCATGATACTTTTACCGTCAAATACAATAGCTACGACAAGCGTATGGGGGTAAACGACCTTCTAAATTCCGATTATGAGCATTTCCGCTATGTTGTCACCTGTTATCGTCTACAGGCGGAGGAGATGGAGCGTATCATTGGTCATATGGAAACCGAGGGACAAGAGGAACAAGTTCCTGTGTTGTTCATTCGGGATGCCATGCACGAAAAAATCTGGGGTGGTGGATTTTTCCGCGAGGATAGTTCCATCCGTATCTACCAATATACCGCATATCCCCACGAGTATGTCCACTATCTGACACGCGGTATGGTGACTGACGAGTGGCTTCGCGAGATTTTCCCCAATTACTGTACGATGCGTGGTGGGAATCCCTTGGTTTTCTGGAGAATCGACAGTACACGGGCAGTCTATGAGGATGAAACGGCGACAGGTCCTGCGGCAGATGCGAGAAAAGCGCACATGGCAAAAGTGGAGACGCATCTGGGTCATACTTTTGATTGGACAAATCCCGATGATTTCACCTGCCAGAATAATGCGTTTCTACTAACGACACAACAGCTTGACACTTTGCAGGAACATTCGGGCGAACAGGCAATGACCTCATTCGCACACTATCTTGCCAGTCTGTATGGGGAGGAGGCCATGATGCAGGCGGTCTACTATGATACCCCGTATGAAACGATGGGAAAGCGGTGGGACGAACTGGTTGCAGACTGGAAAGTGTGGATGCATCAAGAATATGCGTGGATTTTGGCGTGATTCAGACAAAACTTCCTCTTGCAATGCCGGTAAAATACCACTATGATAGTAGCATGGCAAATTTACCAAATATATAAGGCACACCTAATTCCCCTGTAAGGGAGGGTCACAGGTTGCAATTGATAGCGAAAAATGGTATACTATTCCCATAGAAAATCAAACAACATATAAGATTGCGAGGTGAGGAAGTGGAATATTCCTACAAATTTCGGATATATCCGGACATAGAACAGCAGGAACAGATATCCCGGAATTTCGGATGTTGTCGGTATGTGTTCAACCACTTTCTCGCCCAGCGACAGGAGGAATATCGGAATACTGGAAAAGCACCGACCCGATTCCAACAGGATACGCAACTCACCGCGCTGAAGCAGGAGTTTCCATGGTTGAAGGAAGCAGATTCTACTTCGTTGCAATCCTCTTTGCAGGATTTGGACACAGCCTATCAAAACTTCTTCCGACGGGTAAAGCGAGGAGAGAAACCCGGCTATCCTCGCTTTAAGAGCAAGCATAACCATCGGCAGAGCTACAAGAGTAAACGCGTTGGAACAAACATCAAAGTACTAGACAATGCAGTACAGCTTCCTAAGTTGGGGAAAGTGAAGTGCCGTATCTCAAAAGAAGTCAAGGGGCGTATCCTATGTGCCACCGTTTCCAGAAATCCGAGTGGGAAGTACTTTGTATCTCTGTGCTGTACAGAGGTAGAGATAGCACCACTGCCCAATACTGGAGCAGTCACAGGTCTGGATATGGGTATCAAGTCCTTTGCTGTTTCTTCCGATGGTACAGAATACCCCAACCACAAGTATCTTGCTGCATCCGAAAAGAAGCTGGCGCATCTGCAGCGAAAGTTCTCCCGAAAAACAAAGGGGAGCAAGCGCAGAGAAAAAGCACGCATCCAAATAGCAAGACTGCAAGAGCGTATCGCAAACCAACGCAAAGACTATTTGCACAAGCTGTCTACCGAATTGCTCT
>JAZRID010000118.1:0-1080 GCA_045645125.1 Oscillospiraceae bacterium
GCGGCACCATTGCGCTTCGCCAGTTCCAACAATCGGGTCAGGCAAGTGTTGTCATCCGTATTGCCAAGAACTTCGCGCGCAATCTCGCGAGCTGAAACGGTATCGACCAGTCCATCGGTACAGAGCAGGATATAATCCCCAGAAAATAGCTGTAAAGAATAACTGTCGCTCGGTACTTCTCGCTCTGGTCCGAGGACACGCGTTACAAAATGTCGATTGGGGTGGCACCGTGCTTCTTCCTCGGTGATAGCACCGCAGTCCAGCAAATTTTCTACCACGGAGTGGTCCTTGGTGATACGGCTGATAGCATCCGTTTCCCCTGCCTCCGTCCTGCGGAGCAGGTAGGCGCGACTATCGCCCACATTGCTGAACAACGCCTGATTGTCCCAGACAATCGCAGAAACCAGTGTTGTTCCCATGCCATGCAGGTCCGCGTCACGCAGTCCATAGTCGTAAATCGCACGGTTGGCCGCCGCAACGGCAAACTCCGCCACCTGCTGTACCGCCTGTGTCGTCATTCCCCTCTGTAAATTGGCAAGGCAGGTATTAACAAAGGTCTGGACCGCCATCGTACTGGCTACCCGACCACCGTTGGCACCGCCCATACCATCACATACCACACAGATGAGATGTCCACTCTCGTCACTTCGTTGGACTGCGTAGGCATCCTGATTTTCCTTTCGCACAAGGCCGATATCGGTCAAACCCCATACATTCATCATCTCAGACTTCCTTCTTTCCCTCTTCCATCGCCTTCCTGCGAAGTTGCCCACAGGAAGCATCAATATCGCCACCCAGACTGCGGCGAACGGTCGCGGTAATGCCGTGACTTTCCAACCGCTGTTGAAACTGTCGGGTGCGTTTGCTCGGTTTCAATGGACTTTCTGCTACATCGTTCAGCGGAATAAGATTAACATGGCCAGGCATTCCTCGAATCTTCTGGGCAATCAAATCCGCCTGTGCATCACTGTCGTTCACCCCATCAATCATGGCGTATTCAAAGCTAATGCGCCGTCCTGTTTTTTGGAAATAGGCGTGGCAGGCGGCAAACAGCTTCTCGACACCATACGCCTTATTGAC
>JAZRID010000119.1:0-1673 GCA_045645125.1 Oscillospiraceae bacterium
GCCCCCGATGCACGGACGCTGGTAGTCAAACTCAACGGCAGTGTGCCCCATTTCCTGCGTAGTGTGTGTGCCAGTGCCTATACTATGCCCATTCGTACCTATTTGCCCGACGATACCATTGTGACCAACGGTGCGTACACCGTCGCGGAGTGTTCGTCCAAGCTGGTGAAGCTCGTCAAGAGTGAGAAATACTATGACCGCGCCACGGTAAAAGTGGTAGAGATTGCCTTCGTGCCTGTGCTGGACAGCGAGGAAGCGTATACCAAGTGGTGCAATGGGGAAGTGGACTTTATGGAGTCGCTCCCACTGTCTGCCCAACAGGATGCGGATACCACCGTGGGGCACTGGGAGCCTGTGACGGCGACCTATGCCGTGTTGTTTAACACCTTGCAGTTCCCCTTTGACAGTGTGGATATCCGCACGGCATTTCGTCTGGCGGTCGATGAACAGGCGGTCGTGGATGCGCTGGCAAACGGTACTGCGCGCCCAGCTGTTGGGTTGCTCCCCTACGGCGTGGCGGACTACGGACCGACAGAGCAAGACAGCATGGAACAACCAGAAGAAGACAACAAACTGCCAGACCCCAATACGGATACCGCTGTACCGACAGCCGAGGCGGAACCTAGTTTCTACGATTTCCGTGCCCACGGTGCGGAGATTGTCACATTGGATGTTGGCGAGGGGTATGAGGTGGATTGTGCATGGGCGCGCACCTTGCTGGCGAACGCAGGGTATGCCGATGGTAAGGACTTTCCGACTGTGGAATATCTCTACATCAATACCCCTGAGAACGACATCGTAGCCCGTACCTTGCAATCGGCGTGGCAGAGCGTATTGGGTGTGACGGTACAGCTCCGTGGTGTGACCGCGGAGGAGTATCTACAGATTCTATATCCCAGTAGTGAACCTGTTGACGAAGAATCGGCTGATGAGGACGAGGAGAGCGAGGAAACTGTCACATCCCCTGTATTCCAGATGGTGGGGATGGCGATTGCCGATGCCCAGTACAACCCCTATGCGTTCCTCTCCCATTGGCACAGTCAGAGCGAGGAGAATCTCGGCGGCTATACCAGTCCTGCGTTTGATATTCTCATCAATACCGCAAAGGCGGCAGTCACGCCAGAATCCTACGATGCCTATTTGCACGATGCTGAGGCGATTCTGCTGAAAGACGCGCCTGTGATTCCTGTGTTCTACTACGGAGATACCTACGCGCTGGCGGAAAATCTTGCAGGCTTTTATTCCGCGCCCAATGGTGTTTACTTCTTCAGCCGTGTGACAGGAAAATAAGGCTTGGAAGAATCCCCTTACCAGTATACCGTGTGCAAGAAGTGGAAGATATCGATTTCTTCACTGAAAATAACCGCAAAAAAATAGGTCCACCAAATTCCTAAATTGGAGCTTGGTGGACTTTTTATCATTTAGAGCTGTCGTTATTTTATTAACCTGCCAGATGAAGATAAAGCATTGATATATGGTATTGTGGGAGGAACTCCGCAATATCTTCTTCAAATGAGTGATAAGCTGAGTGTGGAGGAAAATATTAAAAACACATATTTGAATCCGATGTCATTTCTTTATGAGGAGCCGGTCAATCTTTTAAAACAAGAGGTTCGTGAACCGGCAATTTATACTGCTATTATTACTGCAATTGCAACCGGGCATTCGCGTAT
>JAZRID010000120.1:0-6871 GCA_045645125.1 Oscillospiraceae bacterium
TTTGTTTATTCCTCGCTCTGCACAGGCACAGCAGGCGCAGCACTCTCATATGCCTCTGCGCGCAGGAAAGTACCGAGAATTCCGTTGACAAAACGGACGACATCCTCATTTTCGTACTTTCTCACGATTTCACCCGCCTCGTTGATGGAAGCCGCATTGGGAATATCGGGCATATACAGAATTTCATACATGGCCAAACGCATGACTGCGGCGGCAACCAGTGGAATACGCTCGAACTTCCAACCCTTCGCGTACTTCTCAATGTAGAGGTCCAACTCATAGCCGTGTTCCGCGATGCCCTTGACCAGACGGCGGATATACACCTGCTGACCAGGACCAGGGAGTTTTCCATACACCTCGTACTCAGGAGCCAACTCCGCAAAGCGGTTGTCGGACAGACGCTGATTGAGCAACTCCTCTGCGGTCAAATCGGTAAAACTCAGCTCATACGAGAGGTGCATAGCAATCTCTCTGGCTACATTTCTCATTCCAATCATACGAAATTCCTCATCTCTCTCTGTGGGAAGGATTACTGGAAGCTGACACCGCCGACATGGACATTGACGGCTTTCACAGAAAATCCTGTCATTGCTTCCACGGTAGATGCCACAGTATTTTGAATCTTTTCTGCGACTTCGGGAATGGCATAGCCATAGCGCAACATGACATACAAATCAATCACGGCGCAGTCGTTCTCCACGGACACACGCACACCTCTGGTAGCGGTCTTTTTTGTCGTCAGACTCATCATGCCACAGATGCCCTCGACCTCAGCCGCGGCACCAGCCGACACAGCAGCCAACACATCTTCGGAAATATGGATACAGCCCAACGCCTCGGTGTGGGTAATATAGCCCTTATTCTCGCCCATAATAGACACTCCTTGCATAGCAATACATTAGCTTTTCTATTATACCACCTTTTGGTTGGAAATACAACATAAATTTTTAGCGTTCGCGCCAGCGGGTGCGACGCTGTTCCCACCGTCTCCGCAACATCCGCTGTCTGTCGCCGTAGAAATCGCGCGCTATCTCAATCCCTTGGCACAGGTCACTCATCCAGTTAAACACATCATCCGTCCAGACCATATTGCGGTCGGTCAGACCGCGCCGATAGTCGTCCAACACGATGCCATAGCGGTCCCATGCGCGCTTCACGCTGTCCTCCCACGAGAGATACAGCTGTTCCATCGCATTTTGTCCCAGTCGGTGCATAGTGGCGCGGTTCTGCCCACAGTGCAACAACAGGTCGCGCATCGACTGTGCAGTTTCCTCGATATGGTAGGCATTTTCGCCGTGGGTCGTGCCCTCCGCGGCGCAGGAAGTCCCGACCAGCACACTCGCCAATCCACACGCGGCCGCCTCGCGCACCACAATCCCGTAGGTATCGTAAGTCGAGGGAAACAGGAACAAATCCGCCATCGAAAAATAAGTACGCAACATCTGGCGGTCCTGCACACTGCCCACAAAGATACAGCGGTCGTCCAGTTGGAGTTCCTGTGCATACTGTTCCATCTCGTCCTTTTCCATGCCGTCCCCGACAAAGACCATCCGAAAGTCTTTTCCTGTGGCACGGACACCAGCCAAGGCATCCAAAATCAACCGAATTCCCTTGTACCATCGCAGTCGTCCCACAAAGAGATACACCGGCACATCGGCAGGAATCCCCAAGGTGGCGCGTAATGCGGTACTCTTCTCTGGAGAAACAGGGCCTTTGGGGAAGTCTACGCCATTTTCCATGATGATATATTCCCCCTGATAGCCGAGGTTTCGCAAACTTTGCCCTGCACCTTCGCTCACCACCCACACTTCATCGCAGGCACTGATGTTGTCGACCAACAGCCGAATGGCAGATTTCTGGAGTAGGCGGTTGCTGACCGCGTGGTTAATCTCAATATCGAATTTGGTGTGATAGGTAAACACCATCGGGACATCAATCTGTTCGCGTAGCGTACGCGCAAACGCGGCGGACATCACAGGACAGTGGGTGTGGATAATATCGGGTTTTTGGTCCGCCACACTGCCCAGAGCCGTGACACTGAACGGATACCCAGCGCGATAGCCGACAATTTTCGTGGTATCAATACTGGGGTAGCGGATAACAGGGTAATCATAGGTATCCACTGCACCAGGAAAATCAGGGACGGCAACCACCGCTTTTCCCAACTGTCCGTGGATAATATTCGCATAGTTCAACATGGTGTTCGCCACACCATCAATCAACGGCGGAAACGAATCATTCAAAAGGCAGACGGTCATATGTTCATGCGACTGATGCATAGCTCCTCCCAAGTTCATGGTAACATTTTAGGATAATTCTGTGAGGTGATTGTACGAAAAATTTTTCTGTTTGTCAATCTCTTGGTATCGTGCTACACTATACGAGAAACCATTCTAACAACGGAGGAAACACGATGCTGATTTTTGATTTGGATGGAACGCTCATTGATTCCAATGGTCTGTGGGCGGAGGTTGACAAAATTTTTCTTGCTCGCCGCAATGTCCCCTACACCAAGGAGTACCACGAGCGCGTCGCCCATATGATTTTAACCAACTGCGCTGTTTTTACAAAGGAATATCTCCACCTCGAGGAGTCCTGCGAGGAGATTATTGCGGAGTGGATGGAGCTGTCCCGTGGGCAGTACAACAAAGTCCCCCTAAAAGACCATGTGCGCGACTATCTGGAACGGTGCAAAGAGGCAGGGCATCGCATGGCGGTCTTTACCGCCTGTGTACCTGAACACTGCCGTACGGCGTTGGAACACCACCAGCTCACCCCCTATTTTGAGCAGGTCATTTACGCACAGGAGCTGGGTGAAGATAAAAAATCTCCTGCCATTTTCCGCAAGGTTGCCGAGATGCTTGGTGTACCGCCGTCCCAGTGCGTCCTGTTTGACGACTCCCTCACTGCTTGCAAGTCTGCAAAAATGGCAGGCATGACGGTGGTGGGGGTATACGATGCCCATTTCCGCGACAGTGAGCCCGATATGCGCGAACACTGTGACCAGTATATTTACAGCTTTGGGGAACTCCTATGAAACAGAAAACCTTTGTCCCTGTCGTACTGATTTTCCTGTGCTGTGTGGCGATGTTGTTCGTAGATGGCATCTGGCAACCGAACTACTGGGTCAAATCGGGCATTAAAATCGCCCTATTTCTGGCAGTTCCGTTTCTATATCAGACAGCGGTGCGCGATAGTTCTTTGCGTCAGGTGTTCCGCCCCTCCAAGCATGGCTTATATCGTGCCATCGGATTGGGTGGCGCGGTGTACGCTCTGATTGTCGGTGCATATTTCCTGCTCAGAAATCACATCGACTTCTCCCCTATTTTGGACAATCTGCCAGACGGTGTCACCAAGGCGACTTTTCCTCTGGTCGCCCTGTACATCTCCTTTATCAATTCCTTATTGGAAGAATTTTTCTTCCGTGGCTTTGCGTTTCTCTCGTTGCGCCAGCGGATGCGCGGTGCATCCCTCCTGTCTGCGGTGGCGTTCGCGCTCTACCACACCGCCATGATGCTCGGTTGGTTTCCGCCGTTGGTGTTTGCGTTGGCGTTGGGCGGTCTGACCATCGGCGGACTGCTGTTCAATTGGCTCGACAAGCACGATGGCACACTCTATACTGGCTGGCTCGTGCATATGTTCGCCAACTTCGCCATCAATACGGTGGGCATGATTTTATTTTATCAGTGAGGAATCGTTATGAACCAAGTTTCTCTATGTCCCATGACGCGCGAAATGTGCCATGTTTTTTACAGGGAGTTTCAGAATGACCCTGCCATTTTTATGGACATGACAAAGTTTCAGGAATACGAATACAGCCGTGAGAAAGTCGACCGCTACTTCGACGAGAATACTATCCCATCTCGTAGACTATTTGCCATTGTAGTAGACGGGCAAATGGTGGGCGAATGTAAACTAAAATATATCGACTTCGACAAACGGGAGTGTAGCGCAGGCATCCACCTGCTGAATGACAGCGTCAAGGGGAAAGGCTACGGCACCGAGGCGGAGCGTCTGCTTCTCCAATATGCCATCGAGGAATTGGGCATGGTAGCGGTCAATGCCGATGCGGGGCTAAAAAACACGCGCAGTCAGTATGTGATGGAAAAGGTCGGCTTCCGCTATCTCCGCGAGGACGAAACCTTCCGCTACTACCGCTATGAACCGTCAAAACTGGTATTTTCAGAAAACAAATTCCGTCTTGACTTATAATTTGAATGTTTCAAAGATTGTGACAAAAAAACGCCAGCAGACACCTCACTCGTCTGCTGGCGCGAAAAATTGATTCAGCTTGTTTGGGGAACACGCTTAAATTGAACATTACTTTTAGCATTTCCCTTTGGTAACTGTTATAGTGTAAACAACCTGTACATTGTTGTAATAGCCTGTTCGCGTGTGTATGTACCATGTGGGTCAAAGCGGTTTCCACCAACACCAGTCATAACATCATTATCATAACAGTAAGTGATTCCCTCAACTGCCCACAGCGAAATTGAAGAAGCGTCTATAAAATTAGGAGTTTCCGTTTCTGTGACAGTATGCCCAAGAACCCGTTGCAACCGCATCAACATAGTGGCTGCTTCCTGACGAGTAATGTCCCCATCGGGGTTAAACAGCCGATTACCAATTCCATTGACAATACCAAGCGTATTAGCGGCAAGAATATCACCGTCCTCGGTATCGCTAAAGGAATCCCTGTTGATTGTTAAACCCATTTGCTGCAGATAGATATCGATGTCCATACCAGTTTGCGCTTCAATATAGGTAACAGCCATGTGGCAGAACTCAGCCCGTGTAATGTTGACACCATAACTTCTCTGTAGGTCCGAAGGAACCAACTGTGCATAGATTGCGTTGACAATAGATTCTTGTGCCCAATTACTCGCAGTGTTGATACTTTCAAGCGAAATGGCATCAGCCGTAGGGTCGAATGAATATAATAAGATTCTGTTGTTTCCATCCTCGATAGCCCAGTGTACCAGACCGCTAACTGGATTATAGCGCAAAGGGTCAAAACCGTTGAGGCGAGCTTGTGGGATATAGCTGATGGGTTGCAAAAACGCGCCGTTTTGGTCAACAACAGTATAGCAAACCGTAGCCTCGCGTTTGTTTAACCCATACACACTCCACATCAGCAGTATGCGTTCCTCGTCTATCCCTATGATTTTAGGAAAAATAGCATTTTCGGTATCCATATCGGTGTAGTCCGTTAGCCAGATTGGGTCGCTGATATTGCCCAAGTTTTCATTCATAGTCAGGACAAATAAATTACGCGAGTCATTATGACCTGTCGATGTATCATCGTTCTTTTCATATGTGCCAACAAACAAATAGCCGTCACTTGTTTTGACAATCCCCCCCATTTCAGCGAAAGTGTTTTGATATACCTCGTTTCGTTTGAAAGTAAACGCCGAAACACTGTCGCTTTTGTTAGGCGTGATGCGACTGAACATGAAAGCGCGTGGACCGTTATCACCGTGGTCAACCGTAATAAAACCGCCGTCAATCGGCAATACAAATTGGTTAAAGGAGTGCCCAGCGGATGGCATACGGTTGTTCTTGTCCGTTAGTTTTTCAAAAGTGTTGAGGTCGAGTACAAAGCCATACGATGCTTGATGATTCAACCCGTCGTTACTGACAAACATTGTCCGCGCAAAATAGACAGCAATCAAGTTATCGGATATTTCGATTTTACAGGTACCAGCATGAAATGGGACTTTGACACCTGAATATCCTGATGCCCACCGTTCGTCTTCTGTCTGCGCTTGTAGATAGAACGAGTTGAGCGGTTCGGCTTGGGGTGAATACTTAACTAACGCCATGTTTTTTTCATCAAAAGAACCCTCATCGACACTTTTGGCGTAAAAAATGTAGTAATTACCATCGTTATCACGCTCAAAAGCTCCGACTAGTGACAACACTTTTGGGAAAGATAGTGTTCTGATATACTGTCCGTATGAATCGAACTCGTAGATATTGATATCGCTTTCACCACGAACACTTAACACGCTAACCGTTCCATCATTACTTACTACTGTTTGCAATGCTGGGGTAATATCTGACCACTTATTAAAAAAGGGGCGAGATACTGTTCCGATTACCTGTTCGGTCTCAACGGTAGTGATTTTTACATTACCTGTCATAGCGGAAACTGTACAGCTTAAAGAAAACAGCAATACGGTAATCATAACTATAACTCGTTTGCAGTGGTTTTTCATATGCTTGCGACCTCCCATCTAATAAGTACAATTGTCTCCTATCCTTGCTATGTATTATAGCAGAAAATTCCAGATTTTTCAAGACTTGTAGTTGGTAAGTTTTGCGCTACAATAGACATCGTAACCCACATTTTTGAATGTTGCAAGGAGGACGATGGTATGAGCGTAGCAACGATGGCAGACCGCATTGCGGACCTCTCGATGATTTGGAAGCAGGCCTCCCAAATCTTCCCCTACTTCGACCGCAACCCTATCGACTGGGACGGCAAATATCGGGAATACATCCCCAAGGTACTGGAGGCGGAAACCGACAAGGACTTCCACCTCGTATTGGCGGAGTTCATCAACCTGTTGGGCGATGGGCATACAGACTATATGTTCCCCAAAGCTCTCCAGAACGAAGTCGGCTATCTCCCCTTTTTGCTCCGCATGGTGCAGGACGGCTACTGCATCCTCGCCACCACCCCTGCGTACGAAAATTTCTATGGCGCACAAGTTCTTTCCATCAACGGCACACCATTTTCCGACCTCGTGCGCGAGGTATCGCGCTATAGCTACCATGTGGGCACTTTCGTGTCCCGTATCAATCAGCTGTTGCCCTTCCTGTTGCAACGGCACGGCAATACGGTCGAAACGACCTCAGGGAACTTCTA
>JAZRID010000121.1:0-2014 GCA_045645125.1 Oscillospiraceae bacterium
GCCTTCTCTGCGGCAAACTCCTTCGCCGCCTGGTCCTCCGCCACGGCGTGGGGCCACTTTGCGCCCAACACGGTAATGGCACCGCTGATAACACCGCAGATTTCTCCACTGCGGAAGCCACCGCCGAAGCCACTCAACAGCGTGGCAATCTGCTCCTCGGGCAGTCCAATAACATCAGAAAACGCACAGGCAACAGCCTGTGCGCAGCTGTATCCTCTCTCGTGGTAAGTATTTGCCAGTTCAGCACGCTTAGACATCGTTGTATCCTCCGTATTTTTGTTATTTTTTGATAATGTAATATTTTTTATTGTTTGGAAAGGGTAATCAATTTTCGCAGTCTGTGATTCAGACAACTTTTGGACACAGGTGGGTCAAATTCCGCCGCCAGTTCTGCCAAGGTCAACTCTGGATAGGTTTCGCGGAGAATAATGGTTTCCTTGAGTTTATCGGGCAGGCCTTCGACACGGTCCAACTCGTATAGTTTCCGAATGGCCTCCAACTGCTCCTGTGCGGCGTCTACCGCTTTATCCAGATTGGCCGCCTCGCAGTTTACACGGCGGTTGACCGCATTGCGGAGGTTCTTTTCCACACGCAGATTCATCAACTGCATCGCAGAAACAGGCGCGCCGACCGCGGTGAGCAAATCTTCAATCTGGTCACAGTTCTTAAAGTAGGTTACTTGGTACGCACCGCGCGTGACCTGTCGGGGCGCGTGGCCCATATCGGTCAATAATGCCTGTAATTCCCGACTGGCCTGTGCGTGGCTGGTCGCCAACTCTAAGTGATAGTGTTTGCTGGGGTCGGTAATACTGCCCCCCGACAGGAATACCCCGCGCAAAAAGGCAGACCGACAGCATTCCTCCTCCAACAGTCCAAAGTTGATATGCAACACGGGACTTTGGCAAGGGTCATACCCGAACGCACCACAATACAGCGGAGTTTTTCGCTCTGGGTAATCTGAAAGATAAATTTTTGTTCCTCCTCACGCGGTACACGGTCAAAAGTCACACCAAAAGCGCGTTCCAACAACTTGGGCAGTCGTTGGGCAAAGGCTTGGCTCTCCGTAATAATACGGATTTCTCGTGGCGTAAAGGTATGACAGCACAAGAATACACCGTACATTTCCGCGCAAGCACAACAGGCACGGACCACCGCTGTGCGACATAGTTCATTTTTCACTTCGCCCGAAAAGGACATATATCCTCCTCCTTATTCTTTATGGTACTTCCCTGCACCTGCGATACGGACGCAACTGCGCGCGTGCAGTTCCAACAGGGCCGCCGCCAGCAGTTCAGCGTCGTGGCGCACATAGCCATTGATGACACTGGAGACAGGTCTGCTTATCAGCTCCACGCCCAATGCCGCACACGCCTGCCTATCCACGCGCACAGGTTCCGCGCCCTCTAAAGTCGCATAGCGTTGACACACTTGGTCTGGAATGTGCAGACTGTTGACCAGACTGAGGGAAAACAGTCCAGGTGCAGAGTGTTCAAACAACGCGCGGATGTGGTCGGCGTGGGAATATCCCTCCGTTTCCCCCTCCTGCGTCATCACATTTCCCACATAGATTTTTAGGGCATCCGCCGAAAGAATGGCCTCCGTTATCCCATCCACCAACAGATTTGGAATAATACTGGTGTACAAACTACCAGGACCAAACAGAATCATATCGGCAGTGCGGATAGCATCAAGGGCATCTGGCAGGGCGATGGGACGCTCTGGGAGCAGTCGCACACGCTGTATCCGACACTGCTCCTGCTTTTTACAGCGAAATATCTTCGACTCCCCCAGCACACGCGCCCCACTTTCAAACTCCGCCTCTAACTGCACATCCGCAGTCGTCACAGGCAACACACGGCCCGTAATGGCAAGTACTTGGCTCATACTGCTGACCGCCTGCTCGAAACTCCCTGAGATACCGTTGAGGGCCGCTAGAAACAGATTGCCAAAACTTTGCCCACGCAGAGAACCCTCGGTAAAACGGTAGTGGAGCAGGTCGCTCATCAGTGGTTCC
>JAZRID010000122.1:0-1168 GCA_045645125.1 Oscillospiraceae bacterium
CGGTTCTCCACGATACACGCCCCTCTGCGCCCCGTATCACGCCCAAAAAATCGGCAAAGGACAACAAAATCGACCCCATTGTACTGGACTTTCTCAAGGATACGCTCGTATCGTACGACCCCACCGAGGTATCCCTCTACAACGGCAATCCCGTCTATGCCGCCCCTGCCTTGGAGATGGGAAAAGGCGTGGCATTTTCCTACGGTGTGACCATCGGAGAAATCAGAAAGAACTACATCCAACCCCACCACCAATTTTTCATGGCGATGGGCAGTCAGTTCCAACGACAAATCGAGCTGTCGCCAGACAGTGCAGAAATGGAACGCTACCTGCGTGGGGAGGAGATAGCGGTCGACTGTGAGAACGGCTGGGCGGTCATCACGACACAGGGATGCACGGTCGGCGGTGTCAAGGTGGTATCTGGTCGGGCAAAGAACCACTACCCCAAGGGACTGCGAAAAGTATGACCATCGTTTGTTTCGGGGACTCCAACACCTTCGGCTATGACCCACGCTCGCCACTGGGGGAGCGATACCCCGCCGAAGCCAGGTGGGTGGATATCTTGGCAAAGAGAACCGGGTGGGACATCCGCAACAACGGCAGGAACGGTCGGGAAATCCCACGGCGCGAAACCATCTTTTCCAAGTCGACCGACTTGCTCATTGTCATGTTGGGCACCAACGACTTACTACAGGGAAACTCTGTTGCAGAAGTTTCTGCGCGCATGGAGCGATTTTTGACGACGCTCCCCTTTGCCAGAAATCACATTCTTCTGCTCGCACCGCCCCCCATGCAACGGGGGGCATGGGGGCAGGAACAGGCACTGCTGGACGCTTCAGTTGCGCTTGCGGACAGCTACCGCACACTGGCGGAGCAGGTGGGGGTGCGCTTTCTCGACAGCGGTGCATGGGATATTTCCCTCGCCTTTGACGGTGTCCATCTGACCGAGGATGGCAATCGCGTCTTTGCCGAAAAGTTGTATCACTATCTCGAAAATTTGTAAAAAATTTGTATTTCCTCTTTTCAAACCGCCGATAATGTATTACAATACAAAGAGGATTGTTGATAGAGGAGGTACCCTTATGGGAGAAGCAATTTATAAGCGCATTATGCTGAAATTGAGTGGCGAAGCCCTTGCTGGTGATAAGCACACGGGACTGGATTTCGA
>JAZRID010000123.1:0-1478 GCA_045645125.1 Oscillospiraceae bacterium
CCCACCCCACCCATCTCAAGGAGGGAAAAGTTTGTTTGCAAGACTGTCTGAACAAGGTCGCTAACCCAGGTCTTTTGGTCTTCACCGCTGGCGAAGTAAAAACCACTGGTACCGTACAAGTGAAAAATTGGACGGTGGAGAACACAGCTATCATCCGCTTCTCCCTCTCTAATGCTACCGAGGGCGATACCATTACCTTCTCCATCACGGCAAACTCTGAGTTTTACGGTACTGTCCCCCTCACAGTGGTCGTCACCATCGGGTACGATGCCTTGACCATCATTAGCGATACCACGGTTGTCTACGGCTCTACGCTGACTCTCTCCTGCGCTGGTCTGAAAGGTACAGGTGCTGTCATTTACACCATCACCAACGGCAAGGAATACGCGCGTATCGACGGCAACATTCTGACCACCCTCGCCGCTGGTAGCGTCACCATCAAGGCTATGCAGGTTCCAGACGGAAGCTCCGAGGCTTCTAAGGCGCGCGAAAGTGAAGATATCACCATTATCATTGAAAAGGCAACCCCCACCGTTACCCCGAAATTCACTGCCCCAGAACGCTCTGGACGGACTCTGTCCGATACGGCACTCACCATCGGCACTTCCTCTGTCGATGGTCGCATCGAATGGGTTCTCCCCGACAACACGATTGTGCTTCCCAACACCGCCTACGAGTGGCGGTTTACCCCCTCTGACTACGACAACTACGCTGTTATCACTGGCACGGTTACGCCATATGTCGTTACGGAGAAAGACTTTCTCATTGGAGAGGGTACAACCGAGCGCAACGCTGACGGCTCCTATACCACAACCGCCCACGGCGAGGACGACTCCCTCTATCAGCTGACGGAATACCCCGATGGTCGTCTACGCTTGGTACACCGCCAGTTGGACGGTACTGTTGTCACCCTCATCAAAGAAGTGGACGGCGCACGGATACAGACCACCGAGAAAAAGGACGGTTCTCTGCAAATCGAGGCAAAGTTGGCGAACGGTTTGACCTACTACACTACCAAGGACCACTTTGGCCGTGTGGAAAATCAGATTTCGCTTCCTGCGTCCCTGACCGCCACGGCCTACAAGAACGGTAGCGTCATCGAGTTGCCCATCTCCGAGCTTCCCAACACGGACGACCGTGCAGATGCCCCCACTATCGTATTCACGATTTCGGCTAAGAACCCTGTGCGTGTGAGTATCCCTATCAACAACCCATCCTCTGGTACGGTCGCCATCCTCGTGGATAAGAATGGCGAGGAAACCATCGTCAAAAACAGTGTCGCTGGCAAGGATTGTATCTATGTCACGCTCTCTGGTAGTGCTACAGTCAAAGTGGTCGATACCGCCAAGCGATTCCGCGATGTTTCGCCCAATGACTGGTTTTACAGTTCCGCCGCCTTTGTCACCAGCCGTGGCCTGTTTCAGGGCATGGATGCCGTGACTTTCGCCCCCAGAGAAACCCTCAGCCGTGCCATGCTG
>JAZRID010000124.1:0-1329 GCA_045645125.1 Oscillospiraceae bacterium
CGCCGACACCGATTTTCGCAAACGGTGCCGAACCACGGCGTTTCTGCGGACCACGCGCCGCCAGTTCGGCGGTCGAGAGGAGTTTGCGACGCTGTGCCTGTTGTTCCATATGTGCTTCGCGGATGTTAATGACCGCCAGCAACACGAGAACGGCGACAAACAGCAGGGTAGAGATGGCGTTAATCTCTGGGGTCACTCTCTTTTTGGTCATACCGTAGATGGTCATAGCCAGTGTAGAGGAGGACGAACCAGCCGTAAAGTAACTGATGATAAAATCATCGATACTCATGGTAAACGCCGTCAATGCACCAGAAACAATACCGGGCTTAATTTCGGGCAGAATGACCTTGAAGAACGCCTGCATCCAAGTACAGCCGAGGTCCATCGCCGCGTCCACCAAGTTTTTATCCAACTGGCGCAGTTTCGGGCCGACCGACAGAATGATATAGGGGATATTAAAGGTAATATGTGCGATAAGCAGTGTGCCAAAGTTCATGGTCAGACGGGTGGGGAGTTCAATGAAACTCTGGACACCATTGAACCAAGTGGCAATGTCCTTCCAAAAGGCGAAGAATCCGACAAAAAACAGACACATCGCAACACCAGTCACGATATCCGCATTCATCATGGGGATATTGTTGACGGTGGTTAGGACATTGCGCGTGCGTCGCCGTAGGCTGTAAAATCCAACGGCGGCGAAAGTTCCGCCGATGGTTGCGATAACCGTTGCAAGAAAGCTGACCAGCAGAGTGGTATACACGCTCTGCATAATCAAGCGGTCTTGGAACAACTCCGCATACCAGTGGGTAGAGAATCCTTCCCAGACGGTGTTACTGTCGCCAGAGTTAAAGGAAAAGACAATCAGCAGAAAGATGGGGGCATACAGAAACAGGAACGCCAGTGCCATAATGACACGGTTAAAAGTGAGGGATGTTTTTTTCATAACATCACCGCCTGTTCCTCGCCTTCACCGAAGCGATTCATCACGGCCATACAGACCACAACGACCAGCATCATCACAAGGGAGATAGCCGCGCCGAGGTGCGGGTTGTACGCACCGCCCAAGAACTGCTGTTCAATCAAGTCGCCCAACAGCATCTGTGTGCCGCCACCCAACAGACGGGAGATAGCAAAGGTGGACACCGCAGGGACGAACACCATTGTGATACCAGACAGAATACCGGGCAGGGAAAGTGGGAAAATGACCTTGCGGAATACACCGACAGAGTTTGCACCCAAGTCATGCGCCGCTTCCAGCAGGGAGCGGTCCAGCTTTACAATGACCGAGTAAATCGGCAGAATCATAAATGGCAGGTAGTTGTACACCAT
>JAZRID010000125.1:0-8579 GCA_045645125.1 Oscillospiraceae bacterium
TCCCAAGTTCGCTAAGGGCGCAGTTGTGTCCCCCTGCAGCGACTCTCTGGATGCTCAGCTGGCAAAGATGGAGCGCAAGGTCATGGCCGGCGCTCAGTACTTCCAGACTCAGGCTGTCTTTGACAGCGAGAAGTTCATCAAGTTCATGGAGAAGGCCAAGCAGTTTGGTGTTCCCGTGCAGCTGGGTGTTATCATTCCCAAGTCTGCCGGCATGGCCAAGTTCATGAACAACAATGTGGCTGGTGTCCATGTTCCCCAGCACATGATTGATGCTCTGGCCGCTGACAAGGAGCGCGCTAAGTCCGGCGAGACCGGTGTCGAGATTGCTGCTCAGATTATCAAGGAGTGCAAGCCCTACTGCCAGGGTCTGCATATCATGGCTCTGGGTTGGGAGTCCAAGGTTCCCGCCCTGCTGGAGAAGGCCGGTCTGTAAGACAAATGCAAAGGGTCTGTTGCAAAACAAAAGTTTTGCAACAGACCCTTTTTTGCAGAGACGAAGAGATTCATATATTTCTTTGAAGCGTTTATTCAAGAACCAGTATTATCTTCTGCCAGACAGGTGTCCCTGTTTACTTTAAAAATCTATGGCATATCCGAGAAGCAATAGCGGTTCGAGATATACGGCTTGCTCATAAATCATGATGATCTCTCCTTTATGATCCTGTCATCAAATCAGCTGATTTTATAAGCCCCTTTGGCATAGATCGGTCACAATCTCCTGGTAGAGCTCTACGATGTCAGAGATACCGTCCCCGGGAGTTTTTGATAACGGTCTCCGGCGCATATCGATCTCATCGCAATGGGAAATTCCTCTTGTGCCCGCGCCGTGGTACACGCCCTTGAAGTCGCCCCATTTCACTGAGTCAGGGGATAACAGACCGTCATTCTCTCCCTCAACAAGTCCGACAACGAGATTAGGGAACCACATAAACAAGTCGCTGAAGGGCTTTTTCATAACAAAGGCGTAGCTCTGATACAATACGCCTTCATAATTCGGGGTTTCAGTGTTGAATTTTGCCGCAGCATTCGTTGTAAATGCGCGGAAGACACGGTACGAGTTGGGCTTTTTATCCCCAAGTAATCGAAAGCAGCAATCTGTGCAAAGCCCCACAAACCGGATGATCAGATCAGGAAAGCGCATAAGAAGATCAACCGTTTTGGAACCGTGATGAGGGGTGGACATCGTAGTCAGAGATGCAACCTTATCTCCTGCACCCAAAATTGAAATAGCGTACCGACTGTCCAATCCACCCTTTGAGTGCGCGATAATGTTTACTTTTTCTGCTCCGGTTTCGGCTACGATCTGGCTGATTCTCCGGGCCAGATGTTCACCGTTTGTTTCGATATCGGCATTGCTGTCCTGATTACCCAGATACACCTTGCAACCCATCTCCGCGAGAGCATTGGGAATCCTGCCCCAGTATCCAACCAGTTTATTATCACGAAACCCCATTCCGTGGACGAGTAAAATTGGGTACTTTAGTTCAATAGACATGACGATCACCACCTGAGTCGAATTTTAACATAAACAAAACGAAACCGCAACTCTGATATAACAATCAAAGTTGCGGTTCTCATTTGGCGGAGATGGAGAGATTCGAACTCTCGATACCCTTTTGGGGTATACACGATTTCCAATCGTGCGCGCTCGACCAGCTACGCGACATCTCCGTAGGTATTCTGTTTGACAACGAATGTTATTATAATCACTTTGTCGCAAAAAGTCAATAGGGAATTTCATCTTTTTTGAAAAAATTTTAGCGTCCGACCACATGGTACGCAGTCGGACGCTCCGAACGCACTCAGCGTCCGCTATTCTGTTGCATGGATGCGGCGGCACCGTCAACCATATTGACTGCTTTCCGCATTGCTTTTCCTGCGGCAGTACGCTTGCCTGCCTTAGTCTGCAACGCCATATCCGCCGCCGCGCCTGCTGCCACGCCCAACAGAATTCCTGCCATGAAACCCTTCATGCTCTTTCCGCCTCCTCTCGCACGATGTCAGTATGTGCAATTTCGCGTGAAATACGCACAGATTCGGAAAGGATTTCATTTGCTAAATGCCACCATATCATATATAATGGACGGTACGAGAACTGATAGAAAGTGTGAGAAATCGATGACAAAGATTTATTTGATTCGTCATGCCGCCGCCGAGGGCAACCTCTACCGCGTGGCACACGGTCAATTTAACAGCACCATTACCGCACAGGGGTATCGCCAATTATCCTACCTGCGCCATCGCTTTGCGGATGTGGAACTGGCGGCGGTATACGGCAGTGACCTTCTGCGCGCCCACACCACCGCCGCCGCCCTGTATGTCCCACGCAATCTCCTTTTCCGCCCCGAACCGCGTCTGCGCGAGGTGTGCATGGGCGCATGGGAACAGCTGACTTGGGGCGAGGTCGCCCGTCTGGATGCGGAGATGTACTACAATTTCAATCACCGCCCCGACCTGTTTGCATACGAGGGGGCGGAATCGTTTACCGCCGTGCGTGACCGTATGCTGTCTGCTCTGCGCGACATCGCCGCCGCCCACCCCAACGAAACCGTCGCCGCCACCAGCCACGGAGCCGCCCTGCGTATCCTGTTGGGTACGCTACAGGGATTGTCCCTGCGTGAGATTGGCGACACGCCCTATGGCGACAACACTGCCGTGTCCCTTGTGGAAGTGGAGGGGGACAATATCCGACTGGTATACCGCGATGATGCCTCCCACATTCCGACCGCAAACAAGGTGCGCCGCCACGGGGTACAGGGCACAAAGGGATACACCGTGGTTGCCACACAGCCGGGACTTTGGTTCCGTCCGCTGTACCGCGATGAAACGCGCTGTGAACTGGAGGCACTGCTCGGTGAGGACTGTGTGGGACACACGGCATTTTCTGTTGCAGACAACAGACTACATATCACCCAATATGAACTGCTCCCTGCGTGGCACGGACAGCACTACAGTATCCAGTTGCTCGGTCAGGCGGTCAAATTTGCCCGACAGCAGAACTGCGAGGATATCGTAGTGACTTGTAGCAACGAATACGCACCCTATTTTGAAAAATGTGGTTTTGTTGTGCTAGAAAACGGTTCAGACAGAACCACCTTAATGCTGGATATTCGGCGCGTCATACACGATATTCCTGCCATTGACACGCTTTAAGAGGTGAATACTATGGATACGCTACGATTTTTACCCGTCAGTCGCGAGGACATGGAACAGCGCGACTGGTGGTACTATGATTTTCTGGTGGTGACGGCGGATGCCTATGTGGACCACCCCAGTTTCGGCACGGCGATTATTGCCCGTGTCTTGGAGAATGAGGGCTACCGCGTGGCGGTACTCGCTCAACCCGACTGGCACAGTGCCGAGGCATTTCGTGCGATGGGCAAACCGCGCTACGGTGTATTCATCGGCGGTGGCAACATCGACTCGATGGTAGCGCACTACACAGCGGCGAAAAAACGCCGTTCCACGGATGCCTACAGCCCAGGAAACAAGATGGGACTGCGCCCTGACCGCCCCACTATCGTCTATGCCAACCGTGCGCGCGAGGCATTCGGAAACCTCCCCATCGTCATCGGCGGATTGGAAGCGAGCTTGCGCCGTTTCGCCCACTACGACTACTGGGATGACAAGGTGCGTCGTGCCATTCTGTTGGATGCCCAAGCCGATTTGTTGGTCTACGGCATGGGCGAACGCGCCACACGCGAGATTGCCGCACGGCTTGCGCGTGGAGAGAAAGTGGACACCATCACCGATGTACGCGGTACCGCCTTTGCCGCCAATGATACCGCCTGTGCCTTTGAGAGCGTCAGTGTCCCCTCATTTGAAGCCGTTGTAGCGGACAAGCGCGACTATGCCGTAGCAACTAAGATTGAATACGAAGAACACGACTGCATCCGTGGCAAAGCCATTACCCAACGACATGGGGATAAAGTGGTAATTGTCAACCCACCGCAGAAACCGCTGTCCCGTGAGGAACTGGACGCGGTCTATGCCCTCCCCTTTGCGCGTGAGGTGCATCCGATGTATGACGAGTTGGGTGGTGTTGCGGCCATCGAGGAAGTTCGCTTCTCTGTCGCGCACAACCGCGGTTGCTTTGGTGGCTGTAATTTCTGTTCGTTGGCATTCCATCAGGGGCGCATGATTACCTCCCGAAGCCACGAGAGCGTTCTGGCGGAGGTAGAGGGATTCACCCGTGACCCGAAGTTCAAGGGGTATGTCCACGATGTCGGCGGTCCGAGTGCCAACTTCCGCCACCCCAGTTGCAAGCAACAACTGAAAAACGGAATGTGCAAAAATCGCTCCTGTCTTGCCCCCACCCCCTGCAAGAACCTCGACCCCGACCACAGTGACTACCTCGCGCTGTTGCGTAAGGTGCGCGCCGTACCGGGGGTGAAAAAGGTCTTTATTCGGAGTGGTATCCGCTACGACTATATGTTGTGTGAGAAAAACAGCGAATTTTTCTCTGACCTTGTGCGCCACCACATCTCAGGTCAGCTCAAAGTTGCCCCCGAACATTGCTCCTCTCGCGTGTTGGACTACATGGGCAAGCCCCACTTTGAAGTCTACGAAAAATTCAAAGACAAGTATCAGCGATTGAACCAGCGGTACGGGATGGAGCAGTACCTTGTCCCCTATCTGATGAGCAGTCACCCGGGCTGTACCCTGAATGACGCGGTAGATTTGGCGGTCTTTCTTCACAAGACTGGTCGCCAGCCCGAACAGGTACAGGACTTCTACCCCACCCCCCGCACACAGGCTACCTGTATGTGGTACACGGAGATTGACCCACGCACAATGGAGAGCGTCTATGTGGCGAAATCCCCACACGACAAAGCACTGCAACGCGCATTATTGCAGTGGAAACGCCCCGAAATGCGCCGTCTGGTGGTGGAGGCTCTCCACCGCGCAGGACGCAGTGACCTGATTGGCTACAGCAAGGATTGTCTGATTCGCCCCTTGCACAGTGGGGAAAATAGGGACAACGCCTCTCCCAAAAAGGGCGGTCAGAGCGAGAAAAAGCGCGAAACGGACAGCAGAAAACAGGAGCGTCGCATCAACGACCGCCGTGGTCGTCAGGCAGAACCCAAGACGGAGCGCACCTCGGCACGCAAACCGAACAGTCCCACCCACAGCAAGAAGCAACGCTCCGCCAAGGCAGCGAAAGTTTCTCGACGCAAATAATCGCCATCGACCGTGTCAATGGTTAAATTTGTTAAACCATCCCTGTTCTTAGCAAAAAAGTACTAAAAATTTTAGAAAGATTGCGTGTCAACACCTTGCAAAAATCGTAAATTTGCGTTATAGTAAGAGATGATTGAAAAATATCAGTACCCACGAAGCAAAGGAAACAAGTGATATGTGTCTTTCTACTGTATACCGTAATGAGAAGCAGGAGGACAATGTCCTCTGCAAAATGGTGTCCTCCATCTCTGTGGAGGGGGATACCCTGACTTTTGTTGACATCATGGGTCAAAGCACCACTGTGAACGGTCGTCTTGTCCGTGCGGACTTGACCGCAGGCACTGTGATTGTCGCCGTGAACTGACCCTCCCGATTTGATTGAACTTTACCCAAAGGAGAATCTCTACTATGGCACATACCATCGCGCTGGCTGGTAAAGGCGGGGTAGGCAAGACCACCATCAGCGGAATGCTCGTCGAGTATCTCTGCAAGAAAAAAGGCGGTCCTGTTCTGGCCGTTGATGCCGATGCCAACTCCAACCTCAACGAAGTGTTGGGTGTGGAGGTCGAAGAAACGCTGGGTGACATCCGCGAGGACATCGCCCGTGCTGAGATGGCCACCGTCAGCCCCATCCCTGCTGGCATGACCAAAGCCGACTATGCCGAGATGCGTTTCAGCGACGCTCTGGTGGAAGCAGACGACTATGACCTGTTGGTCATGGGTCGTACCCAAGGCAAGGGTTGCTATTGCTTTGTCAATGGTCTGCTGACCACACAAGTTACCAAGTATTCCAAGAACTATAAATATATCGTTGTAGACAACGAAGCAGGTCTGGAACACCTCAGCCGTGGTGTTCTGCCTCAGGTCGATACCATTATTCTGGTGAGCGACTGCTCGCGCAGAGGCGTACAGGCGGCAGGCCGTCTGAGCGAAATGATTGTTGACCTGAAGCTGGGCGCAAAGGAAGTCGGTCTGATTATCAACCGCGCCCCCAACGGCGAAATTAGCGACGGTGTCCGCGAGGAAATCGCTAAGTACAAGATGCGTCTGGTTGGTATTGTACCCCATGACGACGCTGTTTATGAGTGCGACGCACAGGGCAAGCCCAGTGTCGGCGTACCGATGGAAAGCCCTGTCAAGCAGGCAGTCCACAAGATTTTTGACCAGCTTTCCCTGTAACTTTCTCACGCGCAACATAGATCCATATCTATTTTGTATAAACAGGCAAAAACAAACAGAATGAAGGGAGTAAACCACTATGCCGTTTGTCAAAAAGCCTCAGGTTTACAGCGCAAAGATTAACGCTCTGACGCTGGGAACCGGTGATAAGGCCATCGTCCTGGGTGGCCAGAATGTAAACAACCTCTATGCTTTCGATGGTGAAATCGGCAACCCCCCCAAGGTCGGTATTGATGTTTCCGACATCGCAGAGCAGCCCAGCCAGGGCCTTGCCGCTTTCTATGAGGGCTGCACCACGCTGGCTGACCGCGCAAAGAAGGCCGCTGAGCTGGCTGAGGCAGACTTCGTCTGCATCCGTTTCGACCTGGCCGACCCCAACGGTGCTAACAAGTCCGTTGAGGAGTGCGTTGCTGACGCCAAGGCCGTTGCCGAGGTCGTCGATAAGCCCATCGTCGTCGCAGGCTGCAAGAATGCCGAGAAGGACGCTGAGCTTCTCTCCAAGGTCTCCGAGGCCCTGCAGGGCAAGAACATTCTGGTTCTCTCCGCTAAGGAAGAGAACTACAAGGGCATTGCCGCTGGTGCTGGTCTGGCTTATGGCCAGAAAATCGGCGCAGAGTCCGCTGTTGATATCAACCTGGCCAAGCAGGTCAATGTTCTGATTACCCAGATGGGTGTCAATGGTGAGAACATCGCCATGAACATTGGTTCCGCTTCCGCAGGTTACGGTTTTGAGTATGTCTCCTCCACTCTGGAGCGTGTCAAGGCTGCTGCTCTGGGCCAGAACGATACCACCCTCCAGATGCCCATCATCACCCCCGTTGGCGATGAGACTTGGGGCGTTAAGGAGTCCACCGCATCCGAGGCCGATGCTCCCGAGTGGGGCTGCCAGGATGCCCGCGGCATTGCTATGGAAGTTGAGACCGCTACCGCTGTTCTCGCTTACGGCAGCGACGCTGTCATTCTCAAGCATCCCGAATCCATTAAGACCGTTGCGCAGCTGATTGCTGCTCTGATGTAAGGAGGGCGAAAACAATGGCATTGAAAGGTCTTGACATTTTTAAGCTGACCCCCAAAACCAACTGCAAAGATTGTGGCAACCCCACCTGTATGGCTTTCTCCATGAAGGTCGCTTCCGGTGCACTGACCATTGACAAGTGCCCCCATATGTCCGCTGAGGCTCTGGCTACCCTGGGCGAGGCTACTGCACCTCCCATGAAGTCCTTCAAGATTGGTGAGCTGTCCCTGGGCGGTGAGACCGTTCTGGCTCGTCACGAGAAGACTCTGGTTAGCAAGACTCTGTACGCTGTCAATGTCTGCGACTGCATGGACGCTGCTAAGCAGGACGAAGTCATTGCTAAGATTCCCGCTGTCGATTACGAGCGTATCGGCGAGCGTATGTATGTCGAGATGGTCAATGTGACCCACTGCTGCGACAAGAGCGTTGACGAGTATGTCGCTCTGGTCAACAAGGTCAAGGGTCTGAACCGTCCCCTCATCCTCAATGTCACCTGCGTCGAGGCTGCTAAGGCTGCTGTCGCCGCTCTGGCTGGCACTGAGTTCATCCTCAACGGTGCTACCGCTGAGAACTTCGCCGAGATGAGTGCTGTTGCTACCGAGGCAAAGGCTCTGCTGGGCGTTCGTGGCGAGAGCCTGGAGCAGATTCACGAGACCGTGGAGAAGCTGGAGGCTGCTGGCAACAAGAACCTGCTGATTGACACCACTGGCGCAACCATCAAGGACACCTACGCTAACACCGTTCAGGTCCGCCGCGCCGCCCTGAAGGACGAGGACCGTAGCTTCGGCTATCCCTCCATCGTCAACATCTCTCACCTGTCCAACGGTGATGCCAACATGGAAGCTGCTCTGCTGAGCTTGTTCACCTGCAAGTACGGCTCCATCGTTGTCTGCTCTGAGATGACCTATGCTAAGGCTCTGCCTCTGTACGGTCTGCGTCAGAACATCTTCACCGACCCCCAGAAGCCCATGAAGGTCGCTCCTGGCATCTATCCCCTCAACGGTGCAGACGAGAACAGCCCCTGCTGCCTGACCGTCGGCTTCGCTCTGACCTACTTCCTGGTCTCCGGCGAGCTCGAGCGTTGCAAGATGCCCGTCAACCTGCTCATCACCGACGCTTCTGGTATGTCCGTTCTGACCGCTTGGGCCGCTGGTAAGCTGTCCAGCTCCTCCATCAAGAAGTTCTTCGACGAGTTCGACATCGC
>JAZRID010000126.1:0-8304 GCA_045645125.1 Oscillospiraceae bacterium
CCAAGATGATGGAAGCTATCGAGGTGGACGGCAAGAAGCTGCACACCGCTATCCGCTACGGTGTTTCTCAGGCTATTCTGGATGCCGTTGCTAAGGCAACCAAGCGTCAGATGTGCGAGGTCGTCGCTGACGAGTACGGCACCACCGTGTCCGAGGAGCCTATCCCTGTCTTTACCCAGTCCGGCGACAACCGCTATGAGAACGCTGACAAGATGATTCTCAAGGGTGCTGCTATCCTGCCCCACGCTCTGATTAACAATGTCGAGACCAAGCTGGGTCGTGACGGCTCCATCCTGAAGGAGTATGTCTGCTGGCTGCGCGACCGTATCATCAAGCTGCGCGCCAACGAGAGCTATGCCCCCGTCCTGCACATGGATGTGTACGGCACCATCGGTCAGGCATTCGGTGACGACAACTTCGTCGCTATGGCTGACTATCTGGCAGAGCTGGAGGAGGCCGCTAAGCCCTTCCACCTGCGTATCGAAGGCCCCATGGATGCTGGCGAGCGTGAGAAGCAGATGCTGTGCCTGAAGGGTCTGCGCGAGGAGCTGGACCGCCGTGGCATCGATGTCGAGCTGGTCGCTGACGAGTGGTGCAACACTCTCGAGGATGTTATCTACTTCTGCGACAACAAGGCTGGCCACATGGCTCAGATTAAGACCCCCGACCTGGGCGGTGTGAACAACACCATCGAGGCTGTCCTGTACTGCAAGGAGCGTGGCTTCGGTGCATATCAGGGCGGTACCTGCAACGAGACCGACCGTTCCTGCCAGGTCTGCGTCCAGTGCGCTATGGCTACCAAGCCTGACCAGATTCTGGCCAAGCCCGGTATGGGCGTGGACGAGGGCTTCATGATTGTCTACAATGAAATGAACCGCGTAATCGCTCTGCGCAAGGCTAAGGACTGCTAAGAGTTTGCATGACACCCTTGCGCCCCAATCACGGGCGCAAGGGTGTTGTCTTTATTTACTACAAAGGAGGATGACCTATGGCGAATCATAAATCTCAATTTGCCAGTGCCACCCATCTCTACAGCGTGTTTTTCGCGCCACGCGGCAATACCCGTATGTTCGCGCTCGGCAGACAGATTGCCCAAGAGTATCTGCGGCCGGAAGACCAGCTGATTGGTATTATCGGCGACGCTGGTAGCGGAAAAAGTGTGCTGGTCAAGGGTATGTTCCCTGGTTTGGAATTGACCAACGACGATGAAGGTGTGAATATCCGCCCGTTACCCATTATGGATATGATTGACGACCCACTGGGTATGAATTTTGGCGGATTGACCAAGCGTGGTCTGGGGCTATTTGCAACACCACATACCTACCATATCGACATCCGCTTTGAACAGGGATTCTCACAGATGAGCGAAATTGTAGCGGCTGTCACTGGCGCAATCAAGAAGGGAAAGCGCGTGATTGTGGAGCACTTTGATTTGCTCTATCCACACCTCAAGACCCCGGACAGCGACCTGTGCATCAATGCTGACCTGATGGTTGGCATCGGTGCGGAGGTTATGGTCACACGACCCAACATTTTTGGCCCCTTCCCACAGGATATTGCCGACATTGCATTCCGTACCATCAAGTACCGCAAGATGGTTCATACGGCGGAGGACTTGGTTGGCTACTATCTGGAGGACGATTACTACAACGACTGTGACCACTGGGATGTTAAGAACGGCTTCGTACTTGGCTTCCGTGAGAAACCCAAGCTGACACCGCAGGAGCTGGAGGACCTGGTCAAGGCGGATATCGCCAAGGACCTCCCCGTGTCCTTCTCGGATGAAGGTCATATCAAGATTGGTGATGTGGAGTACTACTGTACCGCACCGCGCAACCATGTGCGTCGTACCAGTGAGATTGAGGGCTTTACACTGATGAAGGAGATGCCCCTCGACCCCATCACGGGACGCTACCTGCTGGTCGGTCTGGTCGGACGCGACAGCGAGGTTAAGCTGGGCGACAACATCGATAAGATTCGCAACATCTTCTAAAGTTTGAGGAGAAAACTATGAATATTACATCCATTGCCGTCGCTGGTACACTGGAGTCCAGTGACATCTATGTGGAGGTCGAGCCCTGCGACACGCTGGAGCTTGAAATTGAATCCGTAGTTCTGAACCAGTTCGGGGAAGAAATCCACGCCACGATTCTGTCCGTCTTAGAGGAACTGGGCGTGACAACTGGCAGAATTTCTGTGCAGGACAAGGGTGCTATTGATTGCACCATCCGTGCGCGTGTGGAAACTGCCATCAGACGAGCAGGAGGGGAGAAGTAAGATGAGAAGGTCTATGCTGTTTATTCCCGGCAATTCCCCGAATTTGCTGATGAATGCCGATGTGCTCGGCTCTGATGCCATTATTCTCGACTTGGAGGATGCGGTTGCACCCTCCGAGAAGGACAGTGCGCGTATTCTGGTGCGAAATGCACTAAAGGCACTGCACTATAAGGGCTGTGAGGTCATTATCCGTATCAACCCTGTGGAAACTGACTACTGGAAGAAAGATTTGGAGGAAGTGATTCCTCTCCGTCCCTCGATGATTATGCCCACGAAAGTCGGCTGTGCCGAGGATGTGCGGATTGTGTCCGACTATATTGCGGAGATTGAGGAGAAGTGTGGCTTTGCACGCAATACCGTGAAGCTCATTCCTCTGATTGAAACTGCACTGGGTGTGGAGAATGCATTCCAGATTGCTGGCGCAGACAAGCGTGTTGCCGCTATTTTCCTCGGTGCAGAGGACTTGACGGCTGACCTGCGCTGTAAGCGTACCAAGGAGGGTAACGAGATTTTCTATGCCCGTTCTCGTATGGTCTGTGCTGCCCGTGCCTGTGGTGTAGATGTCTATGACACGCCTTTCACCGATGTCGAGGATACCGAGGGTCTGTATGCCGATGCACGCTTTGCGAAGTCCCTTGGTTTCACGGGTAAGGCATCTATCTCTCCCCGCCATGTCGAGGGTATCAATGAGGTGTTCAGCCCCACGCAGGCGGAGATTGACTACGCCCACGAGGTGTTGGAAACCATTCGTATTGCTAAGGAACAGGGCAAGGGTGTCGTGGCACTGCGCGGTAAGATGATTGATGCACCGATTGTCGCACGCGCACAGCAGGTCGTCGAAATGGAAAAAGCAATGTTTGGAGGGGTGGACAATGAGTAAGCTGGTTTCTTCTATCCGCGAAGCGGTCGAAAAGTGCGGTCTGAAGGACGGCATGACCATTTCCTTCCACCACCATATGCGAAACGGTGACTTCGTTCTCAATATGGTGCTGGATACTCTGGCACAGATGGGCTTTCAGAATTTGACAGTCAATGCCAGTTCTATCTTTGATGTCCACGAGCCGATTCTCGGACACATCAAAAACGGTGTTGTCACGGGAATTGAGTGTAACTATATGGGCGGTAAGGTCGGTAGTGCCATCTCCCGTGGTGTGATGGAGAAGCCTGTTATCTTCCGTAGCCACGGCGGTCGTCCCTCCGATATGGAAAAGGGTACTTCTGTCATTGATGTGGCCTTTATCGCCGCCCCCACCGCGGACTGCATGGGTAACTGCACTGGTAAGATTGGTAAGAGTGCCTGCGGTTCTATCGGCTATGCCTTTGCCGATGCTATGAATGCGAAAAAGGTGGTGGTTGTCACCGATAATCTGGTGCAGTATCCGCTGGCTGGTTTCTCTATCCCTGAGGTCTATGTGGACTGCGTGGTAGAGGTGGAGCAGATTGGCGACCCCACTGGTATCGTGTCTGGCACGACCAAGATTACCCGTGACCCTGTTGGTTTGAAGATGGCAAGCTATGCCGCTAAGGTTATCGAGGCATCTGGACTGCTCAAGGACGGTTTTTCGTTCCAGACTGGTGCAGGTGGTGCAACACTGGCCGCCGCAAAGTATGTCAAGGAAATGATGTTGGAGAAGAACATCAAGGGTAGCTTCGGTATGGGTGGTATTACCAGCTATATGGTCGAAATGTTGGAAGCTGGCCTGTTCCAGACGCTCATTGATGTGCAGTGCTTTGACCTAAAAGCAGTCGAGTCCATTCGCTCGAATCCTGCCCATCAGGAGGTCAGTGCTACCCAGTATGCTGGTGTCAGCGGACGCAGTGCGGCGGTGGATAGTCTGGATGTCGTCCTGTTGGGCGCAACGCAGGTCGATGTGGACTTCAATGTCAATGTGCACACCGATTCCAACGGCTTTATTATGGGCGGTTCGGGCGGTCACAGTGATACGGCCGCCGGTGCAAAGTTGGCTATCATCATTGCACCGCTGACTCGCGCCAGACTGCCTCTGGTGGTAGACCGTTGCCTGTGTGTGTCCACACCCGGTAGAACCATTGATGTTGTCGTGACGCAGCGCGGTATTGCCGTGAACACCAAAAACGGCAAAAATCAGGAGCTGAAAGAAGCACTGGTGCGCGCAAAACTGCCTGTATATGAAATCGAGGACCTCAAGCGCATGGCGGAGGAAATTGCTGGTGTGCCCAAGGCAATCGAGTTGAGCGACCGCGTGGTGGCCCATGTGCTGTATCGCGATGGTACTTTGCAGGATACCATCAAGGCGGTACGCTGATTTTTTCCAACCATAGCAAAAGTGACAATACAAAAGAGGGATGTTGCAAAAAGGAACTGCAATATCCCTCTTTTTCTGGTTTTTTCGCCCGAAAAATAGTGAAATTTTCACAGAAAAAAGAAAAATGGAAAAAAGTCACAAATGGTAATTGGATAAAGGTTACAAAACAACAAAAATGATTAAAAAAATCAGGAAAAAAAGTGGACTTTTCCCGTTTGATGGTTTATAATGAGATGATATCAAATAGGGGTGGGGGAGATTGTGTCCGAAACTGGACAGGATAGATACCGCCATACCGTCCCACTACTGCTGAGGTTCCTTCCCCAGTTTCTATCGACAGTACGAGGAAACTGGTAGTGGTGTGATACCTTTATTATCAAATTGTGGCACTTTTGTGCTTCTATAGGTTGCCGGAGAGAAAGGAGCGACACATATGGATTACTTTTCCAGCAATTCCATGCTTCTGATGGAAAAGTCGATGAATTTCCTGTGGACAAAACAGGCGGCGATTTCAGATAATATCGCCAATGCGGAAACGCCGAACTATAAGGCAAAAATTGTTACCTTTGAAGAAAGTCTGCGCGAAAAGATGGAACAGGCTCTGCACTCCGCTACACCGCGCACCAATCTGCGGGATACCTTGGAGAATGCGAATTTCTCGGTTATCACGGCGCAGGAGAGCAACCGTATGGATGATAACGGTGTCAATACTACCGAGCAGATGGTCGAACTGGTGCGTAATGCGTACCAGATTCAATATGTCATGCAGTCCATCTCCAGCGATTTGAGTATGTTGCGGACAGCGATTAACGGTAAGTGATAAAGTGAGGGGAAAGATATGTCGTTTTTAAGCACTTTGAATATTGCTGGGTCCGGCATGACTGCACAGCAGACCCGTCTGGATATTATTGCAGAAAATATTACCAATGCCTCTACCACGCGCACAGAAGCTGGTGGTGCATACCGCCGTAAAATTGTGACGATGCAGGCACAGGGCGGACGAGATGAATTCCGTGCGGCGATGGCACGCGCACAGCGTGTATCCAATGCTGGCTATACCACAACTGGTGGTGTGGCGATTACCAATATCACGGAGGACCAGTCCGACCTCAAGCTCATATACGACCCCGCCCACCCCGATGCCAATGAGAACGGCTATGTGGAACTGCCCAATGTGGATATGGTGCAGGAGATGGCGGACGCGATGGCGGCCAGTCAGGCGTTCAGTGCCAATGTGACGGTCTTTAATACCCTTAAAGGCGTGATTGCCAAGGGCCTTGAGATTGGCAGATAAGTCGAACGGAAAGGGAGAACATTGTTATGACGATTACGCAAGTAGATAGATTGCAGTCGATTACCCGTCTGAACGGGGCGGACAATGCCGTACAGCAGAATACCGCTGTCCCGGCTGGAACTTTTGGTTCCATCTTCCAGTCTGCCGTCGACTATGTCAAGGAAACCGACAGTGCAAAAAATGAGGCGCAGTATCTGTTGGCCACGGGTCAGCTGGATAACCCTGCGGAATTGACAATTGCTGCCACCAAGGCTCAAATCGCCGTTGAGCTGATGGTTCAGCTTCGCAACCGTGCGCTGGATGCGTACAATGAGCTGAAGAATATTGCGACATAATGTGCGTGTGATTTGAGCGTTGGAGGATGATATTAGTTGGTTGAGAAATTAAAGACCTACTGGGAAAAGGTCAAAGGAGTGTTGGGCAAGGTATCCAAAAAGATTTGGATTGCCGTTGGCGCAGTGCTTGTGATAACGGCTGCGGTAATTGCTTTTGTCGTGGCCTCCAACAACGAATATGAGGTGTTGTTCGCCGATTTGAACAACGGAGATGTGACCAATATTATCAACTATCTGGATGGGGAGGGGATTACCAACTACCGTCTGGAGGATGGCGATACGATTTTGGTCCCGAAAGCACAGGTTCCGACCCTACAGATGAAGATTGCCATGCAGGGATACGGAACCTCTGGTTATGCCTATGGGGGGTATGGTTCCTATACGGAAAAAGTGGGGATGTTGTCCACCGATGCGGAGCGCAGAGCCATCTGGTTGATTGCGACGATGGAACAGATTCGTGCCTCGGTTCTTGCCATTGATGGTGTCAAGGATGCATCCGTCAACATCACCGAGGGAGAGGACAACTCCTATGTATTGGACAGTGGCAACCGCGTAGAAGCAACTGCTTCCGTGCAGGTCACGATGCACGATGGTAAAATGCTGACCGACAAGCAGGCGGCCGCTATCCGTTCTCTGGTGGCATATGGTGTGCAGGGACTGACAGTAGACAATGTGATTGTCATGGACATCTACGGTAATATCTATACCGAAGAGGATGATTTTGCTGACATCAGTAGTGATTCCTCGGCACTGAAGATGGAGCTGGAGGACAAGTACAACAAATTGATCCGCACTAATATCATGCAGGTGCTTGTCCCTATCTTCGGTATTGATAATGTGAAAGTCGGTGTCAACTGTACTGTGGATGTCAACCGTATGACACAGGCCTCGACCGAGATTAACGCACCTGAATGGTCAACCAACGGTGAGGGTATCATCGGTAGTAAAGTATGGGATGACTACATTACGCGTGAAGAAGGCGAAAATGCTGGTGGTGAGGTTGGTACCGAGTCCAATGCCGAATTGCCCGACTATGTGGAAGGGCAGATGCGCCCCGACGGAACAGAAACAGAGGTCGGGTCGAGTGGACAGATTGACTATGTGAATCCCACAACAGAAACTTATACCGAGCGTACTGCTGGGTATCTGACCGACTGCATGGTGTCCGTCAGTATCAACTCCGCCTCGACTGGGTCGTTGGATATTGATGGTCTAAAACTCCATGTGGCGCGTGCGGCAGGTATCTCCGATGACTATGCGGCAAGCAAAGTTTCCGTCTATGCCGCTCCGTTCTATGTTGCACCTGTGGACCCCCCGGTGGACGATTGGCCGTTCCCGTTTGAGAAGTGGGTCCTGTACGCGGCAGGTGGCGGATTACTCCTGTTTGTCCTGCTCTTGGCTCTTATCATTTCCGCTATCAAGAGAGCCCGTAAGAAGAGAAAGGCAAAGCTGGAGGAACTGGCACTCTTGCAACAGCAGGAGGAACTGGAGAAGCTGATGAACGCCACGCCAGAGGAATCTGAGGAAGAAGCTGGTGCGGATGTTATGGCAATTAAGAGTGAGAGAAGTATGGAACTGCGTAAGGATATTCGTAGATTTGCCGATGAAAGCCCCGAGATTGCTGCACAAATCGTGAAGAACCTACTGAAGGGAGGCGATGTGGATGGCTGATGCTGTGGCAACTGCACAGACCACTGCGGCAGAACCAACCACTTCTTCTAAGAAGAAGCCAGTACATAAGTATACGGCGGATATGACCAACGCACAGCGTGCCGCCGCCGTTATCATTTCGCTGGGTGCAGACAAAGCTTCTAAAATTTATAAGCATATGGACCCTGAGGATGTCGAACAGCTCACCATTGAGGTGGCACAGATGGGCTTCCTCGGATCGGAGCAGACTGAGGAAATTCTGACGGAATTCCACCAGATGTGTATGACCAACAAGGCCATCACAGAGGGCGGTCTGGAATATGCACGAGTCGTTCTCGAAAAGGCATATGGTCCGCAGGAAGCAGCGGAACTGTTGAGCAAGGTCACGCGCTCCCTCAAAAGCCGTCGATTCGCCTTCTTGGCGAAGGCGGATGTCAAGTCGCTCTATACGGCACTACAGGGG
>JAZRID010000127.1:0-1513 GCA_045645125.1 Oscillospiraceae bacterium
AGCACTTGCCTATCGACACACCTATTTTACCGACCACGACGGTGTGGTGTTGGGGGCTACGCTACAGTTGCAGAACGGGGTGGAAGCGGAGATTCGGGCGCAGATGGAGGACTTAATCGGTCGTAGGCGCGAGAAGCAACCGCTGGAATACCCCAGTGCAGGGAGTGTATTCAAACGCCCGGAGGGGCATTTTGCAGGTGCGCTCATCGAGCAGTGTGGCTTGAAGGGACTGACCATCGGTGGCGCACAGGTTTCCGAAAAACACGCAGGATTTATTATCAATGTGGGAAATGCGACCTGTGCGGATGTGTTGGCACTGATTGCTGAGATTCAGAACATCGTCTTGGCAAAAACAGGTGTGCTGTTGGAGCCAGAGGTCAGAATCATCGGCTGAGTGGGCGAGGGAGAGAGGAGAGAAGTGTGTGGAAATTTTATTGATATCTGGTCTTTCTGGCAGTGGAAAAAGTAAAGCCGCCTCGTTCTTGGAGGACATGGGCTTCTACATTGTCGATAATATGCCTGCTGGGATGATATTGAAGTTTGCAGAATTTTGCGCCGTCGGCAACGGCGGACGCTACAGCCGTGTGGCACTGGTGTATGATGTGCGTACCGCAGATAACTTCGATGAATTTTTAAGGGTACTGGATACCCTGCGGCGCAAGGAGTACGACTGTAAACTGTTGTTCTTGGAGGCGGATGTCTGTACGATTATCAAACGCTATAAAGAGAGCCGTCGTGCCCATCCCCTACAGGAGCAGGTAGGTTCCTTGGAGGGAGCTGTCCATCGGGAAATCGCACTGATGGCAGGGGTGCGCGCACAGGCGGATGCCGTGATTAACTCCACCACATTTTCGACCGCACGGCTTAAGGGGGAGTTGACACGGATGTTCGGCGGACGGTCGGATGCAGGAGAAATGACCGTGAGCTTAGTGTCGTTCGGCTTTAAGCACGGCTTGCCGATGGAGGCGGATTTGGTATTTGATGTCCGCTTCATGCCCAATCCGTTCTATATTGACGCGTTGCGCCACCAGACGGGACTGGATGCCCCTGTCAGCGATTATGTGTTCTCGTTCCGCGAAACCAATGAGTTTATGGAAAAATTGAAGGATATGCTCGCTTATCTGCTACCGCGGTACCGCGAGGAGGGAAAGATGGTGTTGGTCATTGCCATCGGCTGTACCGGTGGACACCACCGTTCGGTCGCTGTGACCCACGCACTGAGCGAGTACATAACTTCTCTCGGCTATCCTGTTGCGGAAAATCATCGTGATATGACGCGGTCGTAGGAGGACTATATGACAGAGCTATATCATGGCCCCAGTGGGAAAGGTCCGCGTATCGTTGCCATCGGCGGCGGTACGGGACTGAGTACCATGTTGCGCGGCCTCAAGCGGTATACAAACAATATCACGGCCATTGTCACGGTTGCGGATGACGGTGGTGGTTCGGGTGTTCTACGGCAGGAGTTGGGGATGTTGCCTCCTGGTGATATCCGCAACTGTCTGGAGGCGCT
>JAZRID010000128.1:0-4165 GCA_045645125.1 Oscillospiraceae bacterium
AATATATACCGACAACATCCAAAATTTTGTGATATCTGTTCCTGCTGTTCTATGTTCTGGTATATCCGAAATTGATAAGAATATTCCACTTTCTCACCTCACAATCTCATATATTGTTTGATTTTCTATGGGTATAGTATATTTTTCGCTCCCTATTGCAACTTGTTACCCTCTTTTACGAGGGAATAATGTGTGCCTTATATCCCCATGTCTAAAGACAGGGGCTTTACGGCACGGATGGTAATTTCCAAACAAATTTTAGTTGTCGGTATTCTCGTATTTTCGGAAGATTCCCTCCAGAAACAGCGTCCAGACCCATGCCAAGATAGCAGGGAGGAAAAAGAGGGGCGCGATGAACTGGGCGCACAAGAATCCTGCTACTACGGTTATGATACCAAGTGCCATTGTGCGTGGCAGATGGAGCAGAGATAGCCGTACTGCCGTGCTGTTGAGTTGACCAAACGAAAAAGTGAAGCGCGACAGGAGAGGGAAAACCCACACCGCTATACCGACAACAACTACTAAGAGCAACAACATGGCGGTGGTCAGTGCTACGGCGGTATCGGTCACGGAAACGGCGTTTCCATAGGTGCGAATCACCAGATACCCCCCGACTATCACACCGCACCAGAGGAGCAGAGTCGGGATAGAGGATACTAGCTCGCGTCGAAAGGTGCGGAAAAACCGTGCAAACATCTTTTCGTCACCGCCACGGACACAGCGCGCGGCGCAGTCGTAGAGAGCGGTCGTAGAAGCCCCGATGGTCAGCAGGGGAGCGGCACATACCACCCACAGACAGCTGAGAAGAAACATATCGGCGGCAAAGGAAAACGGATTCCAGAGCCAGTTATCTCGGCTGAAAAATTGACTCATGCCTGCACCAACTCTGGTACAATGGTTGCCAACTTGTCCGCCAGTGCACGGTGTCCACGGCGCGTCAGGTGCATACAGTCGTGGTTGTTAAATTCGGCAATGCCCTCGGCATCCAAAAAGGCACAGCCCTGACGCGCACACAGTGCTTCGTATCGGGGGGCGAGTTCTCTGGATTTTTCGGGACAGCCTCTGCCCATTGCATCGCCTTCGGGAATGAGATATAGCCCCTCGCCGATGTGGGGCGGTGCGATGACCAAAATGTTGGGGTTGCCGTTCCGCCATGCGTCAATGCTCTTGGCTTTCTGGACCAGTCGCTCCATGCCGATGGCGATACAGGCGGAATTAACGGAAAAACGCTCCTTGGTGTCGTTTGTGCCGAGCATGATGATGAGCAAATCCACCTTTTCATGGCTCATCAGACAGGAGTAGATGGCATCTAAGCCAGACATACTCTCGTGCAGGGGGTCCTGAAAGACAGTGGTGCGCCCACTCAACCCTTCTTCCAGAACCAGATAGTCCTCGCCCAGTGCCTGTTGAAGCAGACAGGTCCACCGTTCGGTTTCATTAAAACGGTCGCCACCGTCTGCACAGTCCGTAGGTTCGGCACAGTAGCCGTGGGTGTTGGAATCTCCAAAACAAACAATGTGTTTTTTCATAGTAACAGTGCTTCCTTTCTGTAAAATATGGGATCATTATACCATAGAAGAAAAAGAATGTCAGCAATTTTCGCTTTTGTGCAGATTCTTTTATTGAAAAGCAGGGAGAGATGTGGTAAAATACTTTTGCAATTTAATTTAAGGAGGTCGTTTCCAATGGACAAGGTAAAGTTGTTGGAAGCAAAGCAGTGGGTGAGTGAAGAACTTGACCGCTGTGTTACTTTCTGGCTCGAAAAAGGTATGGACAAGAAGCACGGCGGTGTGTACACCTGCCTCGACCGTACTGGCGAAATTTACTCGACCGATAAGAGCGTGTGGATGCAGGGCCGTTGTGGCTGGATGTTCGCCCACCTGTGCCATGTGTACGGCGTGAAGCAGGAGTGGCTGGAGGCCAGTAAGAGCTGTCTGGACTTTATGGAGAAATACTGCATCAACCACGAGGCAGGGGACCGTATGTATTTCACTGTCACAGAGGACGGTCGGCCCCTGCGCCAGCGTCGTTACTATTACTCCGAAGCGTTCTATGCCAGTGCCAATGCCGAGTATTACGGCATCACAGGCGAGAAAGTTTATCTGGAACGCGCCAGACGCGCCTACAACCTCTATTGGGATTTGGCACACGGTGCAAAGGACCCTGTTGGGATGGGCCCCAAGACGATTCCCGAAACCCGTACGGGTCGCAGTTTCGGTCTGCCCATGATTATCCTCAATGTTATCGGGATTCTCCTGCGTGTTGACCCCGAAAATAAGGCGGAGTATGAGGAGCGCGCACAGCAGTGTGTCGATGAAATCTTTACATATTTCGTGAAGCCCGATATGAAATGCCTGCTCGAAAATGTCGCGGTGGATGGTACGCCCAGACTGAACTTTACCGAGGGTCGTATCGTCAATCCCGGCCACGATATTGAGGGTGTCTGGTTTATGCTCGAACACGCAAAGCGCACGGGTGATACTTCTCTCGTCCCCAAGGCGGCAGAGATTTTTGACTGGGCCATCGAAGCAGGATGGGACAAAGAGTATGGCGGCCTGCTGTACTTTGTGGACTGTCTGGGCAAGCCCCCTGAGGCATATGAGCATGATATGAAGCTGTGGTGGCCCCACAACGAAATTCTCATTGCCTCTATGATGCTGTACCGCGATACAAAGGATGAGAAGTATCTGAACTGGTTCTATACTACACTGGACTACTGCCAGAAGCACTTCTCTGACCCCGAGTACGGCGAGTGGTATGGCTATCTCCGCCGTGACGGTCTGCCCACCATGCCTAGCACCAAGGGTTCTACTTTCAAGGGTCCCTTCCATCTGCCCCGTTGCCTCATCATGGTGGATAAGATGATTGAGGGCCTGTTAGAGCAGTAAGACGACTATGGATGCTATCGTCTATGAAGCCAGCAAAATCCTCTGGGACTATATGCGTCTGGATATGCCCCTGTGTAAAGCGGATTGTATTGTAGGCTTCGGCTGTTATAACGAGGATATTGCCCAGCGTGCGGCGGACCTGTACCACGCTGGTTACGCGCCTAAGGTGCTGTTTACTGGTGGACTGGGACGCAATACCAAAGAGATGTGGACGGAGAGCGAGGCGGAACGCTTCGCTAGAATCGCACTGGCCGCAGGTGTGCCCGAACAAGATATTCTCATAGAAAAACATTCGACCAACAGTGCTGAAAATATCCTGTTTACGCGAAAACTGTTGCAGGAGCAGGAGATGCCTGTCCAACACATCCTTGGTGTCCATAAGCCGTTTATGGAACGGCGCGTGATGGCCGCGATGGGGGTCTATTGGCCAGAGATACGACTGACGATGACCTCACCACAGGTGACATTGGAGGAGTATGTTGCACTCTCTGTCACACAGGGGATGGAGGAGAAGCGCGTCATTGAGGTCTTGGTCGGAGATTTCCAGCGGATGGATGTCTATGCGCGTCTGGGCTATCAACTGCCACAGGATATCCCGCCAGAGGCAATGGACGCGTTTGAGAAATTGGTGGCACTGGGATATACCCGTGAATTGGTCGCTACCCCTTGAGCAATCCAGAAAATGTCTGGACTTGCGGTTGACAAAAACATCCTTTTTTGGTACGATGAACCATAGTGGAGGAATTTGATTTTGGTCAAAGAATCCACAAAAAACAAAATGGAGGAATAAACATGAAGAAGCTTATTGCACTCCTGTTGTCCCTCGTCATGGTGATGGGCCTGTGCGCCTGCTCCGTCGATACTGGCGACAACGGAAACAACAACCCCGGCAACGACAGTTCCAGCAACAATAGTGAAACTGTCGAAATTTCCCTCTGGACCTACCCCGTCGGTAAGTGGACCGATGAGGAGACTATGAAGGCTCTGCTGGCTGACTTCAATGCTCAGTATCCCAACATCAAGGTCAATGTTGAGTACCACGACTACACCAACGGCGACGATAAGGTCAACACCGCTATCGCCGGTAACCAGGCTCCCGACCTGATCATGGAAGGCCCCGAGCGTCTGGTTGCTAACTGGGGCGCCAACGGCTACATGGTCGACATCTCCGACCTGATCGACGCTACCGACAAGTCCGAGATCAACGCTGCTGCTCTGTCTGCCTGCTACAATGAGGCCGGCGCTTGCTACGAGTATCCCCTGGTCATGACTGCTCA
>JAZRID010000129.1:0-9693 GCA_045645125.1 Oscillospiraceae bacterium
ATGTCAGCAATCGTCCGCGGAATGGCGGCGGAGAGATTTTCACAGCCATTTTCCGTTACCAGACAGTTATCTTCCAGTCGGAACCCGATACCCCACTCCTCGTGATAGATACCGACATCCACACAAAAGACCATATTGGGGAAAATAATCTCTGGGGTTTCAATGACATCGTGGACATCGTAGCCGATATGGTGTGCGCCACCATGCCACATATATTTTCCGACATTTTCAACCTTGTCCAACACCCCTGCGTCTTTCAGCAGTTGGGCATTATATTGGTGGATGGTGCGGTCTACATCTGCCATCTTCATCCCTGGTCGAATGATAGAGAACATATAGTTGCTGGTTTCTAAGGCGCACTCGTACAGTAATCTTTGTCGCTCATTGAATCTTCCGTTGCACGGCCAACCGCGTGACACATCGGTGATATGGCGGTCATACTGTGCGCCGACATCGTTGAGAATCATATCACCGTCGTGGGCTTGTCCTGTATAGGCGTAGTAGTGGATGCAGAAATTATTCGCACCAGTAGAGATGATAGATGGGAAGCCAGGTCCTTCTGGTCCATACTGTCCGAGGACATAGTCAAACTCCGCCTTGTATTGGTACTCGTACATCCCTGGGCGCGAGGCTTTCATCATCGCGAGAATCCCCTCCCCTGTGATGCTTTCCGCACGGCGCAGTGCGGCAATCTCGCAGGGTTGCTTGATGGTACGCAGTCTACGAATCAGGATATTGGCATTTTTGATGGTCAGGAACGGATACTCACGCTGTGCGATTTTCAAGAATCCGTGTGCAGGGCGGTCGATGTCCGACGGACTACAGCGGTACAAATCCAGATACAGATTCCCGAACTGACCACTGACTGCCAATGCGTGCATATCTGCGGCAAAGGCATCGACACGGCGAATATCATGCACGCCCGAAAGTTCCTCGGCCTCGTACCCCGTCAAGCGTCTGCCTGTCCAGCGTTCTGCCATCGCATCTGATGGCAGGATATACAACCGCTCTGTCACCGCCCCTGCATGGTCCTTGGCGACCAACAGGATACTCTCCTTCTGTTCGATGCCTGTGAGATAGACGAAGTCGCGCTCGGCAAAAAAGGGATAATACTCATCGTTTGTTTTTCTTAATTCCACGCCTGCATAGAGAAGCAGGAGGGAATTTGGCTCCAACATGGCATACAGTCTGCGCCGATTGGCACAGAAAAAATCTTTCCCAATCATCTTTTGATACCTCCACTTTCCTGTCGGTCTTTGACAGTTATCCACACGATAGAGAGATTATCGCATACTTGGCAGAAAAATTCAACCGTATTACACGCCGTATTGTTGTGTCAGCCAATTCCTTGACACAGATTTTTTCCTGTGATACAGTTTTTGCAGAGAAATTCCTATTCCAACAACAAGGAGAATTGGTAATAATGCTGTACGGTTATTATGAGCAGAGTGGCAGTCCGTTTCGTGGAGCTGCGCTAGAGGAAGTCAAAACATTTTTAGAACACATGGCACTGCGCTATGACGACGGCATCGAGTATACTGTCGCCATCCGCAACAGCAATGCACAGATTGTCGCCTGTGCTTCGCTACAGGGAAATGTTATTAAATGCGTCGCCGTTGCCCCCACACTCCAAGGTGAGGGTATCACGGCAACATTGATGACCGCGCTCAGGCGGGAAGCACTGGAACGCGGTCATAGACATCTCTTTTTATATACGAAACCAGAGAACCTCGCACAGTTCAGTGGCCTTGGCTTTCACGAAATCGCACAGACGGACAATGTTCTGCTGATGGAAAATCGGCGCGGTGGTTTTGCGTCATGGGTTTCCAGTGTGCGTGTCGCAGAGGCAACGGGCTGTATCGGTGCGGCCGTGATGAACTGCAACCCCATGACCAAGGGACATTGCTACCTCATTGAACAGGCGGCCGCCCAGTGCGACACCCTGTATCTGTTCATCGTTAGCGAGGATAAAAGTGCTGTCCCTGCACAGGACCGCAGAGCGATTGTCGCAGAGGCAACCGCCCATCTCTCCAATGTCCATGTGGTAGAAACGGGACGATATCTGATTTCCTCCGCCACTTTCCCCGACTACTTCCTCAAGGATACCAGTCGTAGCAGTGCGGTGTGGACACAGCTGGATATCGCTGTTTTTTGTCGCACGGCACAGGCCTTGGGGATTACGAAACGCTTTGTCGGCAGTGAGCCATTTTGTCCGACCACCAACGCATACAACACCGCGATGGCGGAGGCACTGCCCAAGGTCGGCATTGCGTTGGTACAATTCCCCCGTTTCGAGCAGGAGGGAACGGCCGTCAGTGCAACACAGGTACGCCATCTCGTGGTACAGGGCCGTTGGAAGGATACCCAAGGGCTAGTCCCCACGGCAACTTGGCACTACCTCTCTGACGAGCAAAATCGAGCCAAACTACTGGCACGGATGGCACCTTAACTCCGTCCGTTGATTTGTGCGCCACACTTCGGACAGGTGATGACAATTTTTCCCTTGCCCACGGGCACACGGCAGATGGTTTTGCAGGAACGGCAGGTGAAATACTTGTGCGCTTTATCGGCACGGCGCGCCTTTGCGCCAGCCATACGGTTTTTCATCGGATACCACCACGCGAGAAATTTCGCATTTTCGGCACGACGCTTATTGAGATTTTTGGAGAGCATACGCCAAAAAATGACAACTGCCAAGACGGTCATCGAGAAATTGACCAGTAGATGCACGATACCGCTGTCCAAAATGGCCGCGATGAGGCTACCGACCAGCCACAAGCCCAGATAGACCACCAGCAGGGCAAGATTGAGTGCATCGGAGCCATTTCGTCCATACATGAAACGGTACATGGCATTTTGTAGCTTTTGGAAGAAATTACGCACGATAAAAACCTCGTTTCTCCAGAATATATCGTCTTTATTGTAGTGTCCAATTGTGAACAAGTAAAGACGATATTCTAAAATTTTTTCAAAAAATCTATCTTTACAATGCGTATACCGTTTGATATACTATAGTATCCATTATTATCAAAATTTGTACTCTGAGGCAGCGAGAAAGAGGTAGAAACAACTATGAATGATAATTTTTCCCGTGTTTTGGCGTTGCTGCGTCAGGAAAAGGGCATCAGCCAACGCAAAGCAGCAAACGAACTCGGCATCAGCCAAGCACTGCTCAGTCATTATGAAAACGGAATCCGTGAACCAGGTCTGGAATTTGTGGTGAAAGTGTGTGACTTTTATCAGGTATCGGCAGATTATCTATTGGGGCGCACCCTCACCCGCGACGGCGCGGTTATCTCGGCAGAGGATGTATCCAATGCCGCCGAAGCAACAGAGAGTCTGCGTGGCAACATTCTGGCAAAGCTACAGAAAAAGTTGCTCGTCAATTCTGTCTGTGTTCTCTTTGACTTGTTGGCCAAACTGGGGAATCGAGAGGCTGTGACCCATGCCAGTGCATATCTCTCCTCCGCACTGTATCAGCTCTATCGTCTGTTCTATCGACAGGCAGGTGGCAACGACAACTATTTCTCCACGGATAGCCGTGCTTTCGATATGGACATGGTTTCTGCTGGGATGACGCTCAGTCGGATTCGATACGCCCACGCCCTCGAGGACAGAGAGTTTGCCGACCAATTCCCCGTCGTAGACGCACAGACCCTCGCCATGGAGTATCCAGGATTTAGCCAATCCGTTACGCAGGTACTCCACACGGTAGATGAGCAGGTTCGTGAAATGCAAAAGTAATAGGAAAAGGAATCCTTGGATATGAAGCAGGAAAATATCAGAAATTTTAGTATTATCGCCCATATTGACCACGGCAAATCCACACTTGCCGACCGTCTGCTGGAAACCTGCGGTGCTGTCGCAGAGCGTGATATGGAAAGTCAGCTGTTGGACAATATGGATTTGGAAAAAGAGCGCGGTATTACCATCAAGGCCCGCGCTGTCACCTTCGACTATCAGGCCGAGGACGGTGAAACTTACACACTGAACCTCATCGACACCCCTGGCCATGTCGACTTCAACTACGAGGTGAGCCGTTCTCTGACTGCCTGTGAGGGTGCCATTTTGGTCGTTGATGCCAGTCAGGGTATTGAGGCACAGACCCTCGCCAATACCTATCTGGCACTGGATAACGACTTGGAGATTCGCCCTGTCGTCAACAAAATTGACTTGCCTGCCGCCGACCCCCAGCGCGTCAAGCACGAAATCGAAGATATTATCGGCATCCCTGCCCTAGAAGCACCCGAAATTTCCGCCAAAGTCGGCATCAACATTCCTGCCGTCTTGGAAGATGTGGTCAAGAATGTCCCTGCTCCGCTCGGTGATGCGACTGCACCGCTGAAAGCACTCATTTTCGATAGCTACTACGATGCCTATAAGGGCGTTATCGTCTATTTCCGCATTATGGAAGGCACCGTCAAAAAGGGCATGAACATCCGCATGATGGCGAGTGGCGCACAGTATCAGGTGTTGGAGTGTGGTCTGTTGCGTCCCCTCGGCTACGAAGCCTGTGACCAACTGCGCGCTGGTCAAGTCGGTTATCTGACCGCCTCCATCAAGAATGTGCGCGATACCGAAGTCGGTGATACCATCACGGGCGCAGAGAATCCTGCTGACGAGGCCCTCCCTGGCTACCGCAAGGCACAGCCGATGGTTTACTGCGGTGTCTACACCGAGGACGGTAGCAAGTACCCCGACCTGCGAGAAGCACTCGAAAAGTTGCAGTTGAACGATGCCTCTCTGACTTTCGAGCCTGAGAGTTCCGTGGCACTGGGCTTCGGTTTCCGCTGTGGTTTCCTCGGTATGCTCCACAGCGAGGTCATTCAGGAGCGTCTAGAGCGCGAATTTGACCTCGATTTGATTACCACCCTCCCCTCCGTTATTTACCAAGTCACTAAGACAGACGGAACGGAAGTGCTGGTTGACAATCCCCACAACTACCCCGACCCTGCCTCGATTGGCGAGGCGCGCGAGCCTTTTGTCAAGGTTTCTATCCTTGCCCCCAATGCCTATGTGGGCAACATCATGCCCCTGTGTCAAGAACGACGGGGTGAGTTTAAGGATATGCAGTATCTGGACACCAATCTGGTCGAACTGCACTACGAGATGCCCCTCAATGAAATTATCTATGATTTCTTTGACACCCTCAAGGCGCACACCAAGGGCTACGCCTCCCTTGACTACGAGTTGACCGACTACCGCCCTAGCGACTTGGTCAAGGTAGACCTGTTGCTCAACGGCGACCAAGTCGATGCCCTAAGCTTTATCGCCCACCGCGACAAAGCCTACCCCCGTGCCCGTCGCCTGTGCGAAAAGCTCAAGGAGAATATCCCCAGACAGCTCTTTGAAGTCCCCATTCAGGCCGCTATCGGCGGTCGTGTCATTGCGCGTGAAACCGTCAAGGCGATGCGAAAGGATGTTCTTGCCAAGTGCTACGGTGGCGACATCACCCGAAAGAAGAAGCTGTTAGAGAAGCAAAAGGAAGGCAAAAAGAAGATGCGTAATCTGGGTACGGTACAGTTGCCCAGCGAGGCATTCATGGCCGTCCTCAAACTGGACGAATAAGAGGAGAGCTACCATGATAACGCACATTGCCAATACAATGACTGCCGAACACTTTGACTTGATGTGCAAACAGGTGTTGATGATGAACACTGATATCGAGCAGTTTGTCTACGAGGAAATGCTTGAGCACGAGAAAAATTATGACCCCATAACTGGCGAGCGTTTCACCAGATTTGTACCGTCCCTCCCTTTGCAATATTTCCGTGTTCCCCTCACCTCTCCCGACGGTGTTATGGTATACTGTGAAATATTAGCCCCTCTGGTACCCTCTGACCACGCCATCCTGTATGTACACGGTGCGGCATTTCAGCGCAGATTGAACGATATCAACCTGAAAACAACAGAAAGACTTTGTGCGCACACAGGACAGCCTGTTTATAGTCCCGATTACCGTGTTGGCATTGCGTATACTTTCGACCAAATGGTTGCTGATATCATCACAGCATATCAATATTTGCTATCAGATTGTGGATATCGCGCCGAAAATATCACGATTCTGGCCGACTCTTCTGGATGTACCACCGCACTGCAAGCGATGCAGGCCATCAGCAAACAGTCCCTCCCTGCCCCTGGCAAGGTCGTTCTCTGGTCCCCCGTGGGAGAGCGACACCCCAATGACAGGAACCAATTGGAGCAAGACATCGCTTTTCGGACCAACCACCTATCCATCGTCAGCTTTGATACCTACTGTACCCATATGGGCAAGGGGAAAAGCAACGAGGACTTGTTCCCCATTTACGGCAACTATCACGACTTGCAGCATACCAGTATCCTCATCCAAGTCGGTGCCAAGGAATTCTTACGCGAGGACTCCTACAAACTTCACGATATTTTCAGCAACATCTGCCCCTGTACCTTGGAAGTGTACGACGATATGTTCCACAACTTCCAGACCTACTACAGTTTTTGTGAGATGGCGAAACTCTCTTGGGATAGGTCCATCCACTTCATTACAGAACAATGAACGACATCTGGTGCGCTTTCTTGGCGTGCCAGATGCTTTTTTATTCTTCCACTTGCTCCAATGGTCGGATTCTGTTACACTATCTCTATCAAAATTCGTCGAAAGGAGAAGAATTATGGAAGAAGCTTTGCACGGTGTCCTGTCGATGCTACTCTATTATTTTATAGCGGCAGGCATTGCCCTGACCTGTCGTGTTGTTATCCATATCCCAAATGAGCTGTTTCGCAAGTGTCTGCACTGCATTTTACTCGGTTCCCTACTGGTCTTCGTCTTCTGTTTTGAAACATGGTGGATTTCCGCACCCAGTGCCGTTGGCTTCGCGGTCCTCGTATATCCCATCCTCTCCCTATTGGAACGCATCAAAGGCTATGGCGAACTGACTACAGAGCGGAAACAGGGTGAGTTAAAAACCAGTCTGCTATTGGTGTTCAGTATGTTTGCTGTGGTCATTTCTATCTGTTGGGGTTGGCTGAACGACCGCTATCTCGTTTTAGCCAGTATTTATGCATGGGGATTTGGCGATGCCGCCGCCGCACTGGTGGGCAAAAAATGGGGTAAGCACAAAATTCATCTGAGATACGCTGACCAGCGAAAAAGTTGGGAAGGCAGTGCCACGATGTTTCTGGTATCTCTCCTCAGTGTCACGCTTATTCTCCTGTACCGTGGCGGTCTGAGCGTCGTCGGCTATATCGTCACACCACTTTTAACTGCTATGGTCAGCACCTTAGCAGAACTATATTCCAAGAACGGCTACGATACCGTGATTTGTCCCCTGTCTGCTATGGCCATTCTTCTGCCGTTGACCCATCTGTTTGGAGGTTTGGTATGAACCACAAAAAATCTGGAAGCCGTACCCTCCTGTGGTCGGTCATGATGAGCGCACCAGGTCCCCTTGTCATAGGGTTAGGACTGCTCTCTGGGCGCAGTGTCACCCAACTGGCCGATTTCATCCGCAGAAGTGCGGAGTTACTTGCGATTATCATGGCATTTGTAACCTATCGCCTCACAACTAAGGACGGCGCAACCGACACAGCAAAAAAAGAGCAGTTGGAGCGATTCTCAAACCTATTTGTCGGTGCGATGATGTGCGTAGGTGGCTCGATTATGTTACTCCTTGCGCTGTTCTCGGAGAATATCGACAAGGGCAATGTACTCCCTGGTCTAGGCATCGCACTCATGGGGATGGTCGCCAATACCATCTTTTGGCGAAAATATGCCCATCTGCATAAAACAGCACCAAATCCGATTCTCGCCGTACAAGCACGGCTCTACCGCGCCAAAAGTCTGGTGGATGGTTGCGTCACCTTTGCTCTACTCTCGGTCGCCGTGTTTCCGAGCAGTCTATTTGCGTACTATTTCGACTTAATCGGCTCTCTTATTGTTGCCACCTATCTAATTTTTTGTGGTGGACAGACCATCCGCGAACGACTACAATCGCAGTAAATCGGCTTTGTCCAACAGGAAACTGCACCATTTCGTGCAAAATTTGCTTTTTTGCTACTTTTCATGGGAAATCAACACAAACTCTCCTTTTTTTATTTTTCCGCCAAAAAACAGCAACCTTTGACATGGCTTTCGGTGTATACTCGAACCATCTAGCAGACAGTATGGGCAACACAAAGGAGGACCTCTATGAAATTCCATGAAAAAGCGCACGCCGCACTGTTGGCCGCCAACATCGAGTACCATTGGAGCCATATTCTCCGCGGTAGAAGGCGGGCCAACCAACTGCTCGACAACGGTATCTCCCTCAATTCCGAACAAATGCTTCGTCTGAATCGCCGTATGATGCGCCACAGCTTGCTAACCATGCAAAGAGAGGCGGAGTATGAATCGCGCTTTGTTCCCCCTCATGCAGAGGAATCTGTTCGGAATACATAATTGCAAATATTTTGGAAAAACTATAGACAATCCACAAAATACTTAGTATAATGGCAAGTAGTTTACATAGGGACGGAGTATCGTACGCTCCGTCCCTATTAAAAATTATGAAAAATACGAGGTTATGTTGTAATGAGCAAGCGCATCGTTATCGCTCTGGGCGGCAATGCTCTGGGCAATACACTCACCGAACAGGCAGAAGCCGTAAAAATCACCGCACGAGCCATCGTTGATTTGATTGAGGACGGCAATCAGGTTGTCGTCGCCCACGGCAACGGTCCCCAGGTCGGCATTATCAACAACGCTATGAGCGCATTGCAGAAAGAGGACCCTGCACAGGGCTTCACCCCCCTGCCCGTCTGCGGTGCTATGAGCCAAGCCTATATCGGTTTTGACCTCCAGAACGCACTGCGCGAGGAGCTGTTGAACCGTGGCATCAACAATAAGCCCGTCTGCTCCATCGTCACGCAGGTGGAAGTGGACAGCGCAGACACGGCATTCCAGAATCCCACCAAGCCCATCGGCAAGTTCATGAGCGAGGAAGATGCCAAGGTCTACGCCGAGAAGACTGGCTATATCGTCAAAGAGGATGCAGGACGCGGTTGGCGACGCTATGTTGCCTCCCCCAAGCCCAAGCACATCGTCGAGATTGATGCTATCCGTACACTGGTGGACAGCGGTGCGCTCGTGGTCTGCTGCGGCGGTGGCGGTATCCCTGTCAGCCGTACCGAGGGCAACCATCTGGCTGGTGTTGGTGCGGTTATCGACAAGGATTTCGCCAGCGAACTGCTCGCAGAACAGCTCGATGCCGACACGCTTATCATTTTGACCGCCGTGGAGAAGGTCGCCATCAACTTCCGCAAGGAAAATGAGCAGTGGCTCTCCTCCATGACCCCTGAGGAGGCACGCAAGCATGCCGCCGACGGGCAGTTTGCCCCTGGCTCTATGCTCCCCAAGGTGGAAGCGGCCGTCAAGTTTGCAGAGTCCAAGAAAGGACGCGAGGCACTCATCACGCTGTTGGAAAAGGCGCGTGAGGGTATCGCAGGCCAGACTGGTACTTCCGTCAAGTGCTGATTTGTAAATTATATCTTTCATCACAAAGGGAGCGTTGCTATCCGTGCAACGCTCCCTATTCTTATCACTTATTTCCGCTGAGGGTTTTGCTCGTACTGTTGCGTAGCTTCTTTTTGAATGCCTTACCTGTCGGTGTGGCGGCCAAGCCACCCAATGCAGTTTCACGAAACTCGACAGGCAGACGGCGACCTACTTCGCCCATCGCG
>JAZRID010000130.1:0-1243 GCA_045645125.1 Oscillospiraceae bacterium
CAATCACGATACAGTCCACTTCTTCCGCCGAGATATCCTGTAATCCGTTACACAGGCGGAAAGTAATCCCCTCCGTCACATCATACTGCTCCGCAGTACGACGCGCATGGTCCAGCGGTGCGGCACCGATATCGGAGGCGATGGCAGAGCAAATCCGTTCCGACAACAGCAGGTCCACAGGGATAAACCCGTGGTCTGTCCCTACATCTACCAGACGCGCCCCATCTGGTACCAGATTGGCAATAGCGCGCAACCGCGGTTGTAGTGCAAGTCCGTTTGCCATACTCTCTCCTTCCTCCTGTAACCGTCATAGGGGGCATCGCATACGCGACACCCCCATCCTTGGATTCTTACTTGTTAGCGGCCTCGTTGACAACCTCGAGCAACTTCTCGCAGTCCACGCCGTGAACAGCGCAAGCCTGCTCCACAGTTTCGTTACGGCTGCTGGGGCAACCCAGGCAGTGCATACCGATGGACAGGAAGATGGGAGCAGTCTGGGGTGCAATGTCGAGGATATCACCGATAATGGTGTCTTTAGTAATCTGAATCATGGTTGTATACCTCCAAAAATTTGTGTATGCATAAGCGCAAATAGTATACCGCAAGATAGACGCTTTTTCAATACCCAATTTCGAGAAAAAGCAACTCTCTTTTTCCCCATTTGTCAAAAAAGAAACGGCGCGACCGATGTGGTCACGCCGTCAATAGGCTACTATCTATTAGCCCTGCTCGCGCATCTTAGCGAAGCAATCGCTGCAGTAAACAGGACGATCGCTCTTGGGCTCAAAAGGAACCTTGGCCTCGCCGCCGCAGGAAGCGCAAGTAGCGGTGAAGTACTCACGGGGACCGCGAGCAGCGTTCTTGCGAGCGTCACGGCAGGACTTGCAACGCTGGGGCTCGTTCTGGAAACCACGCTCTGCGTAGAACTCCTGCTCACCTGCGGTGAAAACGAACTCCTGACCGCACTCCTTGCAAACTAAGGTCTTGTCTTCGTACATGATGTTACCCTCTCTTTGAATAGAAAAAAATATATGCGCCCAGCCGTTGCTGAGGTCGCCGGAAGTAAGGTGCCGCGCGATCTTGCGTCTGATGCGCTGCACAGCGTTGTCCACCGATTTAGGGGACTTTTTGACGGCATCTGCCATTTCTTTAATTGTAAGACCGTCCAAATAATAACCCAAGATCTTCGCCTCAAACTCGGACAACTGCTTGCGAACGCCGCGCAGCGTATCCCTTGCGTCCT
>JAZRID010000131.1:0-2462 GCA_045645125.1 Oscillospiraceae bacterium
GTGTCAAACTCTGGTATTATATCTCACGGTGTCTTTGATATCCAATTATTTAAGAACAGCAAGGAGGTGCAACGGATGGCTAAGTGTCAGTTTTGCGACAAGGGCGTGACCTTTGGTATCGCTGTTTCCCACTCCCACAGACGTTCCAATCGTATGTGGAAGCCCAACGTCAAGCGCGTTAAGGCAATCATCAACGATTCTCCCCGCCATGTGTACGTTTGTACCCGGTGTCTGCGTTCCGGTAAAGTTACCCGCGCTATCTAATCTTGGTACAGATGTAATCCCCATGCCTGTCGGCATGGGGATTTTAACTTTTCCTTGGCAACCCTTTTGTGAGGAGGAAATCACGATGAACCCAAAGACAAAGACCCTCTGCGAAGCGTCGATTTTTATCGCGCTTGCCCTCGTGCTGGAAACCATTTCGCTCTATAAACTCCCCAACGGTGGCTCTGTGACACTCTCCGCAGTCCCTCTCGTCCTCTTTGCCGTACGCAGTGGCTGTGGTTGGGGTGCCATGGCTGGCTTCGTCTTTGGTGGTATCAACTACATGATGGGCGGTCGTGCTATCGACTGGGCCACCATCATCTGCGACTACTTCCTCGCCTTTGCCATGCTCGGCTTTGGGGCAGGCCTGTTCCGTAAGAAGCGACTGGGGGTCGTCTTTGGCTCTCTGACAGGTGGCACCCTACAATTTGTCACCAGCTATCTGGTCGGTGTATTCGTATGGGGTAAATATATGCCCGATGTGTTTCTCGGAATGCCCATGACTTCGCCGTGGGTCTACGCATTCCTCTATAATATCATCTGGGCAGTGCCAGATAGTACGCTCGCGGTGGTTGTATTTCTGGTACTGTACCAGATGAAACCCATGCGTCGCTATCTGACGGCACAGGATTTGCGGTAAAAATCGGGTATACTAATCGAAACATTGAGAAAGGGGATTGGCCATGCGACAATGGAAATGGGATGCGATACTGATTACTGCCGTTCTCGTGCTTGTGTTTGTGTTATGGCTGTTCCTACAGCCACATAACGAGGGAACTTATGCCGTCATCACACACAATGGTACGGAGGTTGCGCGGTATCCGCTTGCGGAGGACAGGCGCGTTACCATTGGCACGGATGCCTTTAATACCGTCACCATTGCTGACGGTATGGTTTTCGTCAGCGATGCCAACTGTGGCGACCACACCTGTATCAAAACAGGGAAAATCTCTCGACAGGGTGAGCAGATTATCTGCCTCCCCCATGCGTTCATCATCGAGGTGGTCGGTGGAGACCAGTCGGAACTCGACGCAAGCACACATTAGGAGGTCGACATGGACAGCAAACGAATTGCACGCTATGCCCTACTGGTTGCCCTCGCGATGGTACTCAGTTGGTTGGAAAGTCTACTGCCCCTCTCCGTTGCCATTCCTGGTGCAAAATTGGGGTTGACCAATCTGGTGGTTCTCTTTGCCCTCTACCGTATGCGTACCATAGACGCTATCACCATCTCCCTCATCCGCGTGGTACTGGTGTCCATCACTTTTGGCAACGCGTTCGCGTTTGCCTACTCCTTCGCAGGGGCGGTACTGAGCTTTGTACTGATGTGGGTACTCAAACGGAGTGGAAAGTTTTCGACCGTTGGTGTCAGCGTGATTGGTGGCGTGGGACACAACCTAGGTCAAATTCTCGTCGCCGCCGTTGTACTGGAGAACAGTGGAATTTTCCTCTATCTGCCTGCATTGATACTGTCGGGCACGGTCGCTGGTGTGAGCATCGGTATCCTCGGCGGTATGATTACCCAACGCATTATCCAAAAATAGACATAGAAAGGGCTTGCCATCTGCTCCGTGCAGACAGCAAGCCCTCGTTGTATTTTAACCGACGACGAACACGGTATTCACATAATTACCGCTGTAAATAATGTACAGGCTAGAACCATAGAGGGGCACCAGTTCGCCCAAACTCTGCAACACTCTGCCCTGATAGATAACGGTCGTATTGGCATCAAAATCCAGCGTCAGATTGCCAATCTGAATGACAACGCTAATGTCAATCACATAGGAACCGCCTGGGACATACATCGCAGTACCACCACTAGCAGCCGATGTACTGCCTGTGACAGGTGTAACCGCACGAATCTTACCGTCTGCCAAGGTCACAACCAACAGGGTATTACGATACTGGGAAACCACTTGATTCATAGCATCCAGCGCAAGTTCCTGCGAACCGTAGAACTTCACATCACAGTACAGAGGAGCGGTATTACCAGTGCGGTCAACAATACCAGACAGGACAACCTCACCATCTTGGACATAGCAGTTACCTGCACCAGTCACATAGACATACTTCGTTGTGGTCACAACAGGCTCTTCAGGTTCTTCGGGTTCCTCAGGCTGTTCGGGCTGCTCGGGCTGTTCAGGATTCTCGGGTTGCTCGGGATTCTCGGGCTGTTCGGGATTCTCGGGCTGTTCGGG
>JAZRID010000132.1:0-2675 GCA_045645125.1 Oscillospiraceae bacterium
TAAAGTCTTTCTTCTTTTTCTCTCTCTTTTCTATGCGACCGCCGCAGGATGATACAGTCCTACGGCGGTTGCGCTTTTTTATGAAATAGGGCGTTAAGCACCGAAATCGGCGGCAACCTGTTTGAGCATGGTGCGGATGGGCAGATGATAGGGGCAACGGCTCTCGCACTCGCCACATTCTACACAAGCACCTGCCTTGACGGACAGACCTTCGTAGCGTCCCTTTGCCCACTCCTCCAAGCCGTAACGGCTGAGATAGCCGTGGAACAGGAACGCACCAGAAATATTGATACCAACGGTACAGGGGGCACAGTAGTTACAGCGACGGCAGAAGTTTGTTCCCAATTCGTCACGCACCTTGTTGATAGCGGTGACTTCCTCTGCGGTGAGGGGCGTGGTGTCAGTGACCGCCTGTGTATTCTGCTCGACCTCTTCGACACTGTACATACCAGGGATGGCGACGGTCACAGCGTCGTTGGCACAGATATAGCGTAGAGCCAGACGGCCATCCTCGATAGCACCACCTGCCATCGGCTTCATGTCGATAAACGCGATATTCTTCTCCTGTAGACGGCGCATGAATTCCTCGCCCTGATTTTCGACAATATTATAGGGGAACATAAAGGTTTCCACCCAAGGTAGTTCGAGTGCCTTCTCGAACACCTGCAACGAGTGCGCGGTCAGACCGATGTGGCCAATCTTGCCACTCACCTTGGCCTCCAACAGTGCCTCCAGTGCGCCCCCCTCGGCGCACACTTGGTCAAGCTGTTCCACGGTGGGGTTATGCACCTGATAGATGTCGATATAGTCGGTACGCAGATTCTGCAAACTAATCGCAATATCCTTTGCCATGCCCTCCTTGTCACGCGCCATCGACTTGGTGGCAAGGATAAAGTCCTTGCGATAGCCCTCGATGGCCTGCCCAATCAACTCCTCGCTGACGGTGTAGCCACGCGCAGTGTCGATGTAATTGATACCTGCCTTATGTACGGCCTCCAACAAAGTCTTGGCCTCCTCGGCAGTGATACGCTGAATGGGGATACCGCCGAAGCCAAGGCGGGACACACGCAGATTGGTTTTCCCAAGGGTTACATATTCCATAACAATACTCTCCTTTTTCCTGTTTACTATTACATCTTACTTGGGTGCGTTTTGCAACGCACCCATTTTCATTCTTCTGTACCGTCTTTCTCTCCATCGTCTTCCCCATCTTCGTCCCCAAATTTGGGCATGGGGATGGGTTCGTCAAGCATGGAGATGTGCTGTGCTGGGGGCTCAATGGTCGTATCGGTATCAATATTGGTGTTACCTTTGACACCGTAATACTCCTCCAAGTCGGGGTCACGGCCATCGAGAATTGCCATCATCTGTGCGCCTGTGATGGTTTCCTTCTGGAACAGATAGCCAGCCACACTGTCGAGCATTTCGCGATTTTCGCGCAGAAGGTCCATCGCCTCATCGTGGCAGTTCTGCAACAGGCTGACCACCTCGCGGTCTGCGGCGGCAAAAGTTTCCTGCGCACAGTTCATACTATAACCGCCATCAAGGTACTGGTTTTGCACCGTTCCCAGTGCCATCATGCCGAACTTTTCGCTCATACCGAAGCGTGCTACCAGATTACGCGCCAATTCTGTAGCGCGCTCGATATCGTTGGCCGCACCAGAGGTCTGTGTATTAAATACCAGTTCTTCCGCACAGCGTCCAGCGAGCAGGGTACGAATTTCGGTAAGGATATCGTCCTTGCTCATCAAGAACTTCTCCTCCTCAGGCAGATGCAGGGTATAGCCCAGTGTGCCCTGCGTATGCGGTACAATGGTAATCTTTGTGACAGGCTGTGCATTTTTCTGCTTTGCGGCAGCCAGTGCGTGACCAACCTCGTGATAGGCAATAATGCGCTTCTCCTGCTCGGTGATAACGGTTCCCTTCTTTTCCGCGCCAGCGATGACGACTTCAAACGAGGCAAGCAGGTCCTCCTGATTGACCGCGTGGCGACCATGGCGCACGGCGCGCAGTGCCGCCTCATTCACCATATTGGCGAGGTCTGCACCGACACAACCTGCGGTTGCCTGTGCCAACTTGTCGAGGTCCACATCTTCTGCCAGACGGATTTTCTTCGTATGCACCTGTAGCGTCGCCAGACGACCTGCCAGATTGGGGCGGTCTACAGTAATACGGCGGTCAAAACGACCAGGGCGCAACAGTGCCTTATCCAACACTTCGGGGCGGTTGGTGGCGGCGAGGACGATAATGCCCTTACTGGGGTCGAAACCGTCCATCTCTGCCAACAGCTGATTGAGCGTCTGCTCACGCTCGTCATTGCCACCGCCGAACCGACTGTCACGGGTCTTACCGATGGCATCAATCTCGTCAATGAAGATGATACAGGGGGCAACTTTGGCAGCCTCTTGGAACAGGTCGCGCACACGGCTTGCACCGACACCGACAAACATCTCTACGAAGCCAGAGCCAGAGATAGAGAAGAACGGCACGCCCGCCTCACCAGCAACTGCCTTGGCAAGCAAGGTCTTACCCGTACCAGGAGAGCCGACCAACAGCGCACCACGGGGCAACTTCGCACCGATAGCGGTATACTTTCCGGGGTTGTGCAGGAAGTCGATAATTTCCGCCAAAGATTCTTTTGCTTCGTCCTGTCCTGCGACATCAGCAAATGTCAC
>JAZRID010000133.1:0-1978 GCA_045645125.1 Oscillospiraceae bacterium
CTTGCCTGTGGTGGCACCGCTCGCATCGCTCAAGCGTGAGGACCTCGTGCGTATCTTGACCGAGCCAAAAAATGCGCTGTTCAAGCAGTATAAGCAACTGTTCTCCTACGACAATGTCGAATTGGAGTTCGATGAAGGTGCTTTGGAGGCGGTCGCTGATAAGGCGATTGAGCGCAATATCGGTGCGCGTGGTCTGCGCGCTGTCATGGAAGGGATTTTGACAGAGATTATGTTCGATATCCCCTCCGACCCTACCGTGAAAAAGGTAGTGATTACCCCTGCGTGTGTCAAGGGAGAGAGTGGTCCCACTATCGTCCGTTCGTAACTCCCTTGCTTCTCACAAGCTCCGCACTTTGGCGGAGTATGGGCGTTCTGGTTGCCCAAAAATTTAGTATCAGACAAGGGGGGCGTTTTCGTCCCCCTTTTTGATATCATCCCAAGTCTGTTTCACTTTAGAAATCGACGGGGGAAAGGAGCTACTACTTATGGAAAATACCGCAATTCATATGCCTGTTCTGGCCCTGCGTGGTCTTACCATATTTCCTGGCTGTGTACTGACCTTTGATGTGGAGCGAGAGGTGTCTATCCGTGCGTTGGAGCGCGTGATGGACTCCGACCAGCGCGTGTTTCTGGTCACACAGCGCGAAATCGGCGTGACAGCACCGACAGAAGCCGACTTGTACGAGGTCGGTACTATCTCTATCATCCGCCAGATTCTCCGCATCGGCGATACTGCCGTCCGTGTGATTGCCGAAGGTATCAGCCGTGCGATGCTGGTGCGCCTGTGGCAGACGGAGCCCTATTTGCAGGGTCATGTCGAGCCAGTGCGCGACCGCGCCGTGCGTGTGTCTGAGTTCCAGTTGGAGGCACTGTTGCGCCAGACCTATGCCAATTTCAGTGGGTATGCGGAGCAGGCACACCATCTGGGGGAGGATATCGCCGTGCATGTCATGGACGAAAACGACCCCGGTAAACTGGCAGATTTTATCGCACAACATATCACCGCGCGCTATCAGGACAAGCAGGTGATTTTGGAGGAGATGCACCCTGTTGTGCGTCTGCGCCGTGTCAATGAACTGTTGGCCAAAGAGTCCGAGGTGTTGGGCTACGAGTTGGAACTGGAGGGGAAAATTCGGCAACACATGGGCGAGGTACAGCGCGACCGTATCATTCGCGAACAGATTCGTCTGCTCCAACACGAGTTGGGGGAGGATGATGACAACGAACTGGCGGAGTACCGCAAGAAAATTGCCGAACACAATCTGACCGAGGAAGTGGAAAAGAAACTCCTCAAAGAGGTGGACCGTCTTGCCAAACAGCCATATTCCAGTGCCGAGGCATCCGTGTTGCGGAACTATCTGGATGTCTGCTTAGAGATGCCTTGGGGTGAGGAAACCAAGGAGCGCGCCAGCGTGAGTGCTGCGCGGAAGATTCTGGAGCGCGACCACTTCGGTCTGGAAAAGGTGAAAGAGCGTATTTTGGAATTTATCGCCGTGCGCCAGATGAACCCCGATGCCAAGGGACAGATTATCTGTCTGGTCGGCCCGCCTGGTGTCGGTAAAACCTCGATTGCTATCTCCGTCGCCTCCGCCCTGAACCGCAAGTTGGCACGACTGAGCCTCGGCGGTGTCCGTGATGAGGCGGATATCCGAGGCCACCGCAAAACCTATGTCGGCGCAATGCCTGGACGCATTGTGAATGCCATCAGTTCCAGTGGCAGTATGAACCCTCTGCTCCTGCTCGATGAAATCGACAAGATGGGTAACGACTACCGTGGCGACCCCTCTGCGGCGATGTTGGAGGTGTTGGACAGCGAGCAAAACTACGCCTTCCGCGACCACTTCCTTGAAATTCCTTTGGATTTGTCCAAGGTGCTGTTTATCACCACCGCCAATACCACCTCGCCCATCCCCAGACCGCTGTTGGACCGTATGGAAGTCATCGAGTTGAGCAGTTATACCGACGAGGAGAAGTTGCA
>JAZRID010000134.1:0-2298 GCA_045645125.1 Oscillospiraceae bacterium
TACGATCCGACTTAAATGCTCCATTCCCAGGCGCCAATGGATCTTTGCCTCCTCCAGCTTTGGAACAACAGTCATGCGACCGCTCCCCGCACCCAACCAATCCGCCGCTTTTTGCGCGTCTCCAATGGTTGCGGAAAGTCCGACTCTGCGCGGATGGTATCCGATGATATGTCCGATACGGGAAAGCTGACACAAAATTTGATTTCCTCTGTCGCTACCCGTCAAGGTGTGGATCTCGTCGATGATGATAAAGCGCAAATCCCCGAACAGACGCACGATATCGTTACTGCGATTGATGAGCATCGACTCCAGCGATTCGGGAGTCATTTGCAAAATGCCGCGCGGACGCTCCAACAGCTTCTTTTTGTGGGATTCCAGCATTTCATAGACATCCTCAAACGAGGTTCTGGCTTGGTCCTCGCTGTTGGCTACAATGTCGATGTTGTACCCTGCCACACCGTGGTCAGGCGTTGCGAGATACCACGCGAGGGCAGAGATAAAGCCGTTCTTGCCGTTTCCACGCCCCATCAAAATGAGAAACTCGGTAAACACCAGCGTATCATCGGGGTAGTAGCAGTGAACCAGTGCGAGTATCAGCAGTTCCCAGTCCATCAGCACAATGGCAAAGTATTTCTCTATCAGCTCCTTGGCGCGCTCTGTTTTGTCTGCGTCCACTATCACATTAGGTTCGGACAGTTTGCGCTCGATGAGGTCACACGCCAGCAACATATCCTTGGACGCAGGGCGCGCCCCACTCCGCAGGGCATGGAGATAGTCGTCGATGTACCTACAGTTGGTCGTCATCATCCAACCCATCACCGCCCAATTTGTTCGGCTCTAGTCCGAGCGCGCTGACAATCTTCAACATCTGGGCATTGACTTTCAGCAAATCCGCCACGGAATCATTCGTTTTGATGTCCTTGACCTCGCCGTTGGCAAACTTGCTTTCGACCTTGACACCGCGCTTTTTGATGTCCTTTTCGAGCCGTGTCTTGGTATCATAGAGTGCCATGTAGTCCCCCACCAAATCGGCGTAAAATGCACCGTCCGTGCCGTTGCGCTCCAGTTGGTGCAAAAGGCTCTGTTCAACGGCCTCCCGTGTTTCTTTCGCTCCTGCCATGTTCTGTTTCACCTCCAAAAGTGTGCATTTTGCCTATCGTTTCGGGGCATATTTTTTCGCCCAATCCCTTGCGATTCCTCGCTTTTGCCCGAAAAAATTTCCGACTGCCTTGGTCGCTTCGCACCTGTGCGCGCGTCGTCCCTCCCTTGTCTTGGACCCACCCGAGTAGGAGAGCCGAAATTAAATCGCAAAAATTTTTGACGGGGGGATTCACCAACGCTCCGCGGTCAACGGCGCAGGGCTCGGTTGCATTTGCTTCATCCGTTCGGGGTGGCACGCCGTTTCGTGGCACTCTCGACACACAGGGAGAAGATTTCTCCGCCGTTCTCCGCTCACAGGGTCTTTGACAAACTCCTGTAGTCCCCACTGGGGAAACTGTGCCAAGTGGTACACATGGTGGACGATAACCGCCCTGCGGTGTCTGCCGTGCGCTTTGCACACTTGGCACTCCCCGTTGCATTTTTTCAAAACCTCCGCACGCTTTTCGCGCCAAGAGCCAGAATCGTAAAAGCCGATATTGCTCATCGTTTTTGCCCTTGCGGGCTATCACCTCCGCGCAAAACAAAAAAGCCAGTGCCAACGCACCACCCAACGAAAGGGTAGTCGTCAGCACTGGCTAAGAAAGCACTGGCCATGTTCGATATCGACAACGGCGGTATGTTTGCATTTGCGACACCAGACTTGCAAGTTTTTTGCACTGGTGTCTGGGCGAATCTGTTGCGATGTTTTGAACCGACAACAGGGGCAAACAATTGCGCCGTCTTTTATTGTGACCATTGTACCACGCCTGTGTGATAGATGCAATAGTGTTTCCATTCTTTCTCTCCCTCTGTCCTATTATTAAGACTGGTTTCAAGCATAAAGATTACGAAGCCGTCTTTGGTTTTCGCCCCAGTGCCCAACTGGGTGGTGGCGCAGTGTCTTTCGGGTAGAGCAAGTATCTTGCCCCGATACAGTCTGCGAAGCCGTAGGGGTTCTTTTCATGGAACTGTGTGTAGTCCATCGCGCCCTCTGGGGCGGTGAGTGTTACCCCATCTATCGGAATCGTTATATACTCCACCACAAAATTTCTGTCAAGGTTGCGACTACAGCACCAAGTCCGTTCGCCTGGTCTGGCTCTGCCTTCCTCTCGCGCCTCTTTGGTCAAATACTTGGCAAGCTCACGGTAGTAATGGATG
>JAZRID010000135.1:0-7704 GCA_045645125.1 Oscillospiraceae bacterium
GGAGATTGGCTATCCCCACCGCCGCCGAACAGGAGCGACCCAATCCCACCACCCCCGCCCAGCAGGAGTGCCAAAAGAATTAGGAGCAACTTACCGCCACCCAGCCCACCGTTGGAACGGGTACGCTTTCCGCTCTGTGTGCTTCCGTCAGAGTTCTGGGGTGTACGCCCAGTTTTTCCTACAGGACCACCGCCCAGTCCACTGCCGCGTCGCTCTACTTCTTTGCCCTGACCGGTTATATTTTTCTGCCGGCCTCTTGGTCTCTCGTTCATCTTCTGCCTCCTATATGTAGTATGCTGTGTTCCTATTATAACATAAAATTACAGCATTGGCTATGTGTCATTGTGTTTTATTGAGAATGATACTATGTTTCCATTATATATTGCATATTCATACTTTTCAAGCGTCATATTTAGAACAAAATACCGTTCTGTTACTGGCACTATGCGTTGCATCATGCAGAAAAAGATGGTAGAATACAAGAAACGCTAAACCTAACCAAGAACGGAGGGAGTATATCGTATGTATGAATTGATACCCATTGTAGGAAACAGCTACTACATCCAAAGCCCTGCCAAGATAGGCCTTATCAAACTGGACAACAACCATGTTTGTCTGATAGACAGCGGTAACGACAAAGATGCTGGTCGAAAAGTGCGACAGCTGTTAGACGCAAATGCTTGGCAATTGACAGCGATTTACAACACCCATTCCAACGCGGACCATATCGGTGGCAATCAATATTTACAAAAGCAGACGGGGTGCAAAATTTATGCCCCAAGCATTGAATGTGCCTTTACGCAACATCCCATCTTAGAGCCGAGTTTTCTATATGGCGGTTTTCCGCCGAAAGACTTGAAGCACAAGTTCTTGATGGCACAAGAGAGTGGCGCAGAGCCACTGGATGCTTCTGTCTTGCCAGAGGGATTGCAAATCATTCCCCTGCCTGGACACTTCTTCGATATGGTCGGGTTCCGAACGGCGGATGATGTTGTCTATTTGGCCGACTGCCTTTCCAGTAAAGAAACCCTTGAAAAATATCAAATTGGGTTTATTTACGATGTCGCCGCCTATATTAAGACACTCGAAATGGTGAAGCAACTGGAGGCAAAACAATTTGTTCCCTCCCATGCGGAGGCAACCGAGAACATTGCACCGTTGGCACAGCTGAATATTGACAAAGTACACGAAATTGCGGAAGAGATTACCGAGATTTGCGCAGAACCATGTTGCTTTGAGCAAGTTTTGCAGAGGGCATTTAAAAGATACGACTTGACCATGAACTTTGAGCAATATGTTCTCGTCGGCAGTACCATTCGTTCCTACCTTGCATGGTTGAAGGACACAAATCGGGTAAAAGCAACCTTTGAAAACAACTTGTTGCTCTGGGAGCGCGTATAAGGACGATACCGATGTATGATATCATCAACAACGAACCTTATGAGGAGAGGTATATCATGGCATTTGATGCTGGGACGACCAGCAATCGCTGTATTTTATTCGACCAGCACGGGACGGTGTGTAGTAGCGCACAAAAAGAATTTACGCAAATCTTTCCCAAACCTGGCTGGGTCGAGCATGATGCGCGTGAAATCTGGGCGACACAGCTCGGTGTTGCCGCGGAAGCGATGGGAAAAATCAGTGCCAGTGCAGTGGATATCGCTGCTATCGGCATCACCAATCAGCGTGAAACCACGATTGTCTGGGACAAGATAACGGGCGAACCGATTTACAACGCTATTGTCTGGCAGTGTCGTCGCACAAGCGCACTGTGCGATGAACTCAAAGCACAGGGATACACCGACATGATTCGCAACAAGACAGGTCTGGTGGTCGATGCCTATTTTTCCGCCACGAAAATCCGTTGGATTCTCGACCATGTCCCCCATGCACAGGAGCGCGCAGAGCGCGGAGAATTGTTATTTGGTACGGTGGAAACTTGGCTGATTTGGAAACTCACGCTTGGCCGCGTCCATGTCACCGATTACAGCAACGCCTCTCGTACCATGCTGTTTAATATCAACACCTTGGATTGGGACGACGATATTTTACAACTGCTCCATATCCCACGCGCCATGTTACCGACCGCTATGCCCAGCAGTCACATCTACGGTGTGGCAGACAGCAGTTTCTTTGGCTTCCCTATTCCGATTGCAGGCGCGGCAGGCGACCAACAGGCAGCTCTATTTGGACAGGCCTGTTTTGCACAGGGACAAGCAAAAAACACCTACGGTACAGGTTGTTTCCTGCTGATGAATACGGGCGAGAAGCCTGTGTTTTCCAACAACGGTCTGGTAACAACGATTGCTTGGGGCGTGAATGGCACGGTCAACTACGCACTGGAAGGCTCGATTTTTGTCGCTGGTGCCGTGATTCAGTGGCTCCGCGATGAACTGCGCCTGATTGAAACCGCGCCCGACAGCGAATATCATGCAAGCAAAGTTAGTGATACCGCAGGGTGTTATGTCGTCCCTGCTTTCACAGGTCTGGGCGCACCGCATTGGGACCAATATGCCCGTGGTGCTATTGTCGGTCTGACACGCGGTGTCAATAAAAACCATATCATCCGCGCTGCGTTGGAATCCATCGCCTACCAAGTCAGCGATGTACTCCATGCTATGCGCGCCGACTCTGGTATCTCTCTCACCAGTCTAAAAGTGGACGGCGGTGCTTGTGCCAACAATGTCCTCATGCAGATGCAGGCGGATATTCTACAGTGTGAAGTCAACCGCCCTGTCTGCGTAGAAACAACCGCACTCGGTGCGGCGTATCTCGCTGGCCTTGCCGTTGGCTATTGGAACAGTTTGGATGATATCCAGAAAAACTGGGCAAGCGAGCGCATCTTCTCCCCTGCCATTACGCCTGAGGAAAGTGCAGAAAAATTAAAAGGCTGGCAAAAAGCCGTCAAACGCTCGTACGATTGGGCGGAGGACTAATCCGCAGTATTCCCGACACAACGAAAACAACGAAACAAGGTGGTGTATCTGTGACACCACCTTGCTTTTTTTATCCTTGTTCTGTTTCAAAAAATAGTTGATGCGCCAGACGCAGTGCCGTCAATGCGTCCGATTCTGCAACTTTGGCATAGATGCAGTGGTCGCTCTGCCCGATTTCATGTACTACGATGTGGGTATCGTTGAGTACTTGATAGAATCGCGCCGCCGCACCAGGCAACTGGAGCAGACCAGTGCCAACGATAGAAACCATGTCATCGTGCTTTGTGACACCTGCCAAATGCGGTGTCTGTACCGCACGACCGACGGAAATATGCGTCCCACTGCCACGCACCATACTGGACAGCACATCGAGGTTTACTTTGTAGTTCTTTGCCAGTTCGACACTGCGACTGTGTAGAACCTGCGCGCCACGCTCTGCCAATGCGAGCATCTCCTCGCAATCAATTTCCTCATGCTTCTTAGCGGTTGGAATAATACGCGGGTCTGCGGTATACACACCGTCTACATCGGTATAAATCTCGCAACGCTCCGCGCCAAACACGGCCGCCAATGCCACCGCACTGGTGTCAGAACCACCGCGCCCCAGTGTAGTGATATCTTTTGCATGGTTAATGCCTTGAAATCCAGCCACTAGGACAATCTTGCCTGCATCCAGTTCGTGCAGGATGCGCTGTCGTTCAATCTGTGTAATCCGTGCATCGCCGTGTGTGTCCTCTGTGTGAATCCCCACCTGCCAAGCGTTCAGGCTGATGGCAGGAATCCCCATTTCCTCCAACAGGATGGCACAGAGGGCAACCGATGTCTGTTCCCCTGTCGCTAACAGAGCGTCCAATTCACGCGGTGCAGGGGTTTCACTCAGTTCGTGCGCCTTACGCACCAAGTCATCCGTCGTATCTCCCTGCGCGGACAGAACGACAATCAGTCGATTTCCGCGCCTTCGGGTATCGGCTATGATGGCAGCCACACTCCTAAGACGCTGTGCGTCCCGGACGGAGCTGCCACCAAATTTCTGAACAATCAGTTTCATGTGGTTCTCCCTTTCCAAATCCAATAACCAGACTGCCATTACCATTATAGTATGGTACACAGCATTTGGTTATTGCCAAGTCAGGGAAAGAATACAATCAACCAGCGAGAAGTTCAAAGCGGAGGACACCATCCACATGGCTGACCGTTTCAATCAACTCCTCCAGATTCATCTGCATATCGGTCGTTTCTGCGGAGATGGTCACAGACGCGCAGTGATTCGTGGGTACCCCTTGGTTGATGGTCAGTATATTTGCGCCACTTCCGGAAAAAATAGACAACACATTGCGTAAAACACCCGGGCTGTCCTCCAACAGCGTATAGCAGGAAATCGTCCGTTCCATCCGCCTGTCTTTCAGCGGTTGAATCGCGTCCTTATATTTATAAAATGCACTGCGACTGATACCCACCATCTTGGCGGCTTCTCCGACGGTTTCCGCCTCCCCAGCGAGCAACAACTGTTTGGCTTGTGCCACCTTAATAAATACCTCTGGCAGTGCATCTGCGGCAACGATATAATATTTATTAGCAATCTCCATATAGTTTCCTCCTAATAACAACATTCCTAGTTTCTAATTTACCATAAATGACCAGATTTGACAACTATATTTTTATTCATTTAGAGCGTTATTTTGCTAAAAAACAAGGGAGTGTTTCTGCCATGCCACATGAACAAGCCTATTTTCAGCGTATCTTGCGTACAACTCTGTTTTTGGTCGGAATCCTCCTGTTTTTTCGCTTTCTCTTTGTTCCCCTCCTCCCCTTTTTGATTTCTCTGGGGTTGAGTGCGCTCTTAGAACCATGGGTACAGCGTCTGCGCCGTGCGTTAGGGGTGCGACGCTCCTTTGCCGCCGTCCTTGTTACCACAGCACTGTTGTTGGTACTGGGCGGTTCGATAACCTTCCTCGCCATGCGACTAGGTGCAGAATTCACCGCGTGGTCTACACGGTTGCCACAGGCTATCGAGGCATTTCCTGTTTTGTGGAACCGCGCGCTCGACCGTATGGAGGTGTGGTATATTGCCTGTCCGTCCTTTTTGCGCTCCCTTTTGGACACACTTGCCACCGCGCTGGGGGACAATACCACCGCACTGGTGGGCAAAGTCGGTGGGTTCCTCATGGAAAAGGTATCCTCTCTCGCCGCCGCACTCCCTGCGGTGGGACTATTCTCCATCACGACCATCCTCGCCCTATACTTCACCGCAGTCAACTACAGTATCATTCTCGCCTTTCTCAAGCGACAACTTCCAACGACTTGGCAACCACGCTGTCGGGCGGCGGTGCAGTGCTGTCGCGGTGCATTACTCCAGTGGTTGCGGTCGGAACTCACCTTATTACTCGTCACCTTTTTTATTATCCTATTGGGGTTCTGGTGGCTGGGGTACGACTTCGCACTGCTGGCGGCCTTTGTCATTGCACTGGTTGATGCCCTGCCCGTATTGGGGACTGGCACTGTATTACTGCCGTGGGCAATCTTCTGTTTTTTCCTTGGGGACACCGCACAGGGATTGTCCCTCGTAGTGCTATATGCCACCATCCTGCTCGTCCGCTCTCTCCTAGAACCGCGCCTTTTGGCAGGACAGGCGAATCTGCCCTCGATTACCGTCCTCCTCGCGATGTATCTGGGATTCCATTTTCTCGGTGTGGGGGGGATGATTTTCCTACCAGTATCCCTCATTTTAGTGAAACATCTACAGGATGCTGGCGTTATTCGCCTGTGGCGGTAGGCTCTTTCGTGCATGAAATTCTTCTCTTTTCAGTTGTCAAGTCTGTGCAAGCGTGGTATAATGTGTTGTCAATCAAACAACGCGATACGCGCTGAATATATCCCAAGGAGTGACTATCATGGAAGAAAAGAAAATTATGCTGTCTGGCATCAAGCCTAGCGGTGATTTGACACTGGGTTCCTACCTCGGTGCGATTAAGAATTGGGCGGAGCGCGCAGACCAATTCGACTGCTACTACTTCATGGCGGACTTGCACACCATCACGGTGCGCCAGAATCCTGCCGACCTGCGCCGCCGTACATTGGAACAGTTGGCGCAGTACATCGCCTGTGGTCTGGACCCCGAAAAAAATACGCTGTTCATCCAGTCCCATGTGCATCAACACGCGGAACTCGGCTGGGTTCTCGGCTGTTATGCCATGTTCGGTGAGTTGAGCCGTATGACCCAGTTCAAGGACAAATCTGCGAAAAATGCTGAAAATATCAACGGCGGCCTGTTTACCTATCCCAGCTTGATGGCGGCGGATATCCTGCTCTATCAGCCCGACTTTGTCCCTGTGGGCGATGACCAGAAACAACATGTGGAGTTGGCACGCAACATCGTCCAGCGTTTCAACGGCATCTATGGTGATGTCTTTAAGATGCCCGAACCTTACATTCCCAAGGTCGGCGCGCGCATTATGAGCCTGACCAACCCTACCTCCAAGATGAGCAAGAGCGAAAATGAGGATACTGGTCGTGTGACCCTCATGGATGACCCTGCGTTCATTATGAAACAGTTCAAACGCGCCGTGACCGACAGCGACACTGAGAACTGTGTGCGCTATGATGCCGAAAACAAACCTGGTGTTGCCAACTTGATGACCATTTACTCCGCCGTCACTGGCAAGTCCTATGCTGAGATTGAACAGGAATTTGCTGGGATGGGATACGGCAAATTCAAGCCTGCCGTCGGTGAAGCGGTTGTGGAGATGTTGCGTCCCATCCGCGAGGAGGCACAGCGCATCCTACAGGATAAGGCCTATCTGGAGAGTGTCTACCGCGCTGGTGCAAAAAAGGCCGCCTATACCGCGGATAAGACTCTGCGTAAGGTGTACAAAAAAGTTGGCTTTGTTGCACGCTAATCGGAGGAAAGCAGACAATGTTTGAAAGAGCAGAAATTCTTCCTGTCATCCTTGCCCTCGGCACAGCAACCCTGTTCAGCTTTCTACTCACACCACCAGTCAAGCGTCTGGCGCACAAAATCGGTGCGGTGGATGTCCCCAAGGACGAACGCCGTATGCACAAGCAACCGATTCCGCGTCTGGGCGGTCTGGCCATCTTTCTCGGCTGTATCATTGCGATTTTAACCTTTGCCCAGATTACTGTGCCACTGCGTGGTATTCTGATTGGTGCGTTGCTCATTGTCGCTGTCGGTATCGCAGACGATATTCGTCCCCTCAGCGCAGGTATCAAGCTCATTTTACAGATTGTTTCCGCACTTATCGCGGTCGGGCATGGCGTTCTCATTCCCATGATAGCCAACCCGTTCCCATTCGGTGGGGAATACTGGGACTTTGGCATCTGGGCTATCCCGATTACGGTTATGTGGATTGTCGCTGTCACCAACTCCGTCAATCTGATTGACGGTCTGGACGGTTTGGCGGATGGCGTGAGTACCATCGGCGCATTGACGATGCTCATTCTCTCTCTGCTGATGGGAGATATTCCGATGGCGATTGTCTGTGCCGCACTCGTCGGTGCCTGTGTCGGCTTCATCCCCTACAATATGAACCCTGCCAAAATCTTTATGGGCGATACTGGCTCCACTTTCCTCGGCTATATGCTGGCTACCATCTCGGTACTGGGTCTGTTCAAATTCTATGCTGTGATTTCTTTTGTCGTTCCGTTCATCATCCTCGGTTTCCCCATCTACGACACCACCTCCGCCTTTACCCGCCGCATTCAAGTCGGAGGCCAAGCGGTCTTAGGAAGACAACTTAGTAATTCAACTCCT
>JAZRID010000136.1:0-5798 GCA_045645125.1 Oscillospiraceae bacterium
TATCCGCTATACCACTTTCTTCCATCAGTTTACCCTGATGTTTGACGAGCTCAAGCGCGAGAAGTATGTGGACTGGTACGGCTACTCCGCCTCCGTTTCACCCTATATCCTCGAACAGTTTGAGCGCGAGGTCGGCTACAAGTTCCGCCCTGAGTATATCGTTGACCAGGGATACTACAATAACCAGTACCGTGTGCCCAGCAAAGAGTTTAAGGACTTCCAAGCATTCCAGCGTCGTGAGGTCGCCAAGCTCGCCAAGGAGATGGTGGATATCACCCATGAACTTGGCAAGGAGGCCATGATGTTCCTCGGTGACCACTGGATTGGTACCGAGCCTTTCTTGGAGGAGTTCAAGTCTATCGGTCTGGACGCTGTGGTTGGCTCCGTGGGTAACGGTTCCACCTTGCGCTTGATTTCCGACATCCCCGGTGTCAAGTACACTGAGGGCCGTTTCCTGCCGTATTTCTTCCCCGATACTTTCCACGAGGGCGGTGACCCCGTCCGCGAGGCAAAGGAGAACTGGGTCACGGCCAGACGCGCTATCCTGCGTAAGCCGATTGACCGTATCGGCTACGGCGGTTATCTGAAGCTGGCACTGCAATTCCCCGAATTTATCGACTATGTTGAGTCTGTGTGCGATGAGTTCCGTGAGTTGTATGAGAACATCAAGGGGACAACACCCTACTGCGTCAAGACCGTTGCGGTGCTGAATAGCTGGGGCAAGATGCGCGCTTGGGGTTGCCATATGGTGCATCATGCCCTCTATCAGAAGCAGAACTATTCCTATGCCGGTATTATCGAGGCTCTGAGTGGTGCGCCCTTTGATGTGAAGTTCATCTCCTTTGATGACCTCCGCAACGATGCCACCGTTCTCGACGGCGTGGATGTCATCATCAATGTCGGTGACGGCGATACCGCCCATACTGGCGGTGCAGAGTGGGAGGACCCCACCGTTTCTTCCGCTATCCGCAAGTTTGTCCACAACGGCGGTGGTTTCATCGGTGTCGGTGAGCCGACTGGCCACCAGTATCAGGGTCATTACCTCCAGTTGGCGAATGTGCTGGGCGTGGAGAAAGAAACTGGCTTCACCCTCAACTACGATAAGTACAACTGGGAGGAGAAGGCTGGCCACTTTATTCTGGCGGACTGCGCTGGGGAAGTGGACTTCGGTGAGGGCAAAAAGAGCATCTATGCCTTCGAGGGTACGGATATTCTGGTGCAGAGAGAGAAAGAAGTACAGATGGCAACCAACAGCTTCGGCAATGGTCGTAGCGTGTATATCTCTGGTCTGCCGTACTCCTTCGAGAACAGCCGTATTCTTTACCGTGCTATCCTTTGGAGCGCACACGGCGAGGAGATTCTGCACAAGTGGTTTTCGACCAACTACAATGTGGAAGTCCACGCTTTTGTGAAAAACGGTAAGTAGTGCGTGGTCAATAATACTTATGTACCGCAGGATACCACGGTGTACACCGATTCCGATAGCTTCGACCTCCATCTCGAAGCCAATGAAATCCGCTGGTACAGCATCTAATATGAATGAAGGAGCATTGCGTCTGCGCGCGCAATGCTCCCTTTTTTCTCTGGTAGACATTCCTTTGCCACTGTGCTATAATAAAGCAAATTTGGAAAGGAGAATTACAGCATGGAAAAGGACACATGGAACGAGGTACAGGGACACAAGTACTCTTTCTTTCAGCATAAGGAGTGCGAATATTTCCCTTGCCACGAAACACAGCACCCAGAGGATTTCAACTGCCTGTTCTGCTACTGTCCGCTGTATGCACTGGGCGAAAGGTGCGGTGGTAACTGCGTGTATGGGCCAGGGGATATCAAGGACTGTAGCAATTGTCTAGTACCGCACGGCAGAAATAGTCTGAACTATATTACTTCTCGTTTTATGGACTTGGCGGACCTCGCCAGTGCCAATCGGCTCGATAAGAAAGACGAGGAATAAAAACAGATAGAAAGGACTTTGTGATGTTAAAAATTGCTTTTATGGGCGCAGGTAGTACCGTGTTTGCACGCAATGTACTGGGGGATGTCATGTCAACCGAAGCCCTGCGCGAGTGTGAGATTGCCCTGTATGACATCGACGCAGTGCGTCTGGAGGAGAGTAATCGGATTCTCACCACGCTGAATCAGAATATCAATGCAGGACGCGCCAAGATTCAGGTATATCTGGGTGTGGAGAACCGCAAGGAGGCCCTGTGTGGCGCACACTATGTCGTCAATGCCATTCAGGTCGGCGGCTACGAGCCAAGCACGGTGATTGATTTTGAGATTCCCAAGAAATATGGTCTGCGCCAGACGATTGCGGATACCTTGGGCGTGGGCGGTGTGATGCGCGCCCTGCGTACCATCCCCGTGATGGAGGACTTCGCACACGAGATGGAGGAAGTGTGCCCCAACGCGCTGTTGCTCAACTACACCAATCCGATGGCGATGTTGACGGGCTATCTCTCTCGCTATACTGGCGTGCGTATGGTCGGTCTGTGCCATAGTGTGCAGAGTTGTTCGTCCCATCTGCTCAAAAGTTTGGGCATGGAGGATAAGTTGGAGGGGCGCAGAGAGTTGATTGCTGGTATCAACCACATGGCATGGTTGCTCTCCATCCACGATAAAGATGGTAACGACCTCTATGAGGAGATTCGTCGCCGTGCTAAGGAGAAGAATGCAACTGAGAAGCATGACAACATGGTGCGCTTTGACTATATCGACAAGCTGGGTTACTACTGCACCGAATCCAGTGAGCACAACGCCGAGTACAATCCTTTCTACATCAAGTCCAAATACCCCGAACTGATTGAGCGGTTCAACATTCCGCTGGACGAGTACCCCAGACGCTGTATCAACCAGATTAACGGATGGAAGGAAATGAGTGAAAAACTTCTCTCTGACCCCCATCTGACCCATACGCGCACCACGGAGTATGCGTCCTATATCATGGAGGCGGAAGTCTGCAATAAGCCGTTCAGTATCGGTGGAAATGTGCTGAATACAGGTCATTTGATTGCTGATTTCCCCGAACACGCCTGTGTAGAAGTGCCCTGTCTGGTGGACGGCGCAGGTATCCATCCCACCTATGTCGGTTATCTGCCCCCTGTGTTGGCGGCGATGAATATGACCAATATCAACACCCAGTTGTTGACCATTGAGGCCGCCCGTACCAAGAAACGCGAGGATATTATCCGCGCTGTCATGCTCGACCCTCACACCGCCGCAGAGCTGTCCATTGACGATATCGTGAAGATGGTCGACGAGATGATTGTCGCCCACGGCCCCTATATGGCGATGTATCACTAAAGATGATAGGAGAAGTTTGGAAAGGAGCAAGCATATGGGAATGTGGTTTTCTAACCTGCATATTAGGAAAAATGAAGTGACCACGGCAGACGCGGTGGAGCAAGCAGTTTGCAAACTGATGGACGAAAAAGGGTATTGCCCTGCTTTGTCGGAGGAGGATGCGGAAGTTGCGGTGGCTGTCTTGTCAAGCGACCGCTCCCAGTGGTTTTCCGTACACTCGGAAGCGTTGCTGTTTGATGAACCAGGCGACTTCGCAGAAATGGCGATGCCGATATCTACGGAACTAAAAACAGACATCTTGGGTATCTCCTGTTTTGATAGTGACTATCTGTATTTGAATCTCATCCATGCGGAATTGAAAAAAGACGCTTGGGTGGAGATTGGCGAGGGTCTGGATTACGATATGGAAAGACAGACAGAGCTTTCCGCATGGGAAACAGAAGTGACGGATTTCCAGCGTTTTTCGGAATGTGTCGGAACGGAGTATGTCTTTGCGGAGGAGTTTCTTTACGAGGTGCAGGATTGCCTTGCTTTACCAGCATCTTGTAGTGCTGTGGACTATGATTACATACAAGAGATGGAACAGGAAACAGACGGAGAAGTTACCATCCAGTATCTCTACTTTAACGCCAAGTAAGCGTATGGCGTAGCGAACGATTCCTTGCCATAATAAGAGGGAGTGTTGCAATTCGTAGTTGCAGCACTCCCTTTTTGATGATTTTTCAGAAATTAGTTGTTACGCAGTTTGGAGATAATGGCGTTCATCTCATCCCAATGGGCTTCCATATCAGCCACCAGTTTGAACTGGGTACGGCAACGGTCCAGATTCTGTCCCTCGCGGTGAATACGGAAATAGGTATCACCCACGAGATAGTCGGTCAGGAAACGGATACCGCACTCAAAAGTCATCAGCTTGGCACCCCAAGGTAGATACTCCAACTCGGCATCAGTCAGCGTACCGCCTGCGCCCTCGATAAAGGCCTTGGCATACACCTCATAGAGGTCGAGGTCGATGTACATTTTGCTCAAATCTTTCTCATCCTCCGCGCAGTGGTTCGCACCGAAGCGGATAGAGTCACCGAAGTCGTTGATGGAAAGACCAGGCATAACGGTGTCGAGGTCAATCACGCAGATACCCTCGCCAGTCTTGAGGTCAATCAGAACATTGTTCAGCTTGGTGTCGTTGTGGGTTACGCGCAAGGGCAGGATGCCATCGCGCAGTGCCTGCAATGCAACGGAACAATCCGCCTCACGCTGGAGAACGAACGCAATCTCGTCCTTGCAATCCTTGACGCGCCCCATGCTGTCCGCCTCGATAGCAGCCTTGAGCTTGGCAAGACGGTCCTCGGTGTTGTGGAAATTGGGGATGGTTTCAAACAAAGTGTCGGCAGGATATCCGTCCAGCATCTTCTGGAAACGGCCAAAGGCACGACCAGATGCGGCGAACAGTTCGGGGGTATCGGCGGTCTGGTAGCAGTAGATGTCCTTCACGAAAGGATAGACGCGCCATGCACCGCCCTCGCTGTCGGTGTAATAGTCCTCACCGTTTTTGGGACGAATGACCTCCATCGCCTCACGACTGCGGTCGCCACCAGCGGCGGTAACCTTGTTGCCCAAAAATTCCGTGACACCGATGATGTTGCTCATCAGCTGGTCGGGACGCTTAAAAGCGGCGGAACTCATACGCTGGAGAATAAAGCAACGGCAGGCGTAGTCGGCAGGCTGTGTATGGACACAGAAAGTGTCGTTGATGTGGCCGCAACCGTAGCGCATTGCACCGACAACGGGTGCGCCAAAGTCAAAAGCCTCTAAAACTTCTTGCAAACGAGCTTCAGCAGTAGACATGATTACTTACCCTCCCAGAGATTGTCAGGATAGATACCAGCGGCGGTCTTTTCTGCGATAGCGGCAACCACAACAGGCTTATCGGCCTGATAGGTCACACCGTACCACTTGTCGGTACTACGCAGAACCTTGGCTCTGGCCTTGCCCTCACCGATGAGCTCGCTAATCACACTGGGCAGGAAATACTCGCCCTTGAGGGGATTCTCTGCCAAAGTCTTGTCGAGGAAGGTGGGGAAACGATTCCATGCCTCGGTGAAGAAGCTCTGTGTAATACCCCAGAGGTTCATAGAAACGATGGTGTCGGCACTGAGAGGCTCCCAAGTGGCACCGTCATCCTCGGTGAAGCGAGCATTGTCGCCATCTTTCTCGATGTGGGTGCGCTCGGTAACGCGGGTGAGGAAGTGATTCTCGTCCTCCTCGCAGACACCGCGTGCCACATGGCCGTGCTCGGTCACGGTGTTACCCAGCAGATAGCCGACCATTGCATACTCATAGCAGTCGGGCTGGTCGGGGGTGTTGCTCAGATAATCGAAGATGGCTTGGAATGCCTCGGGACCGTAGTAGTCGTCTGCGTTGACGACAGCAAACGGACCATCGACCACCTTGCGTGCGGCGAGAATAGCGTGGGCAGTACCCCAAGGCTTCAC
>JAZRID010000137.1:0-1833 GCA_045645125.1 Oscillospiraceae bacterium
TGTTATCGCTCGCTTAGAGAGTAAAAAAGTTACTCCCCAGCTTGATACGCTATTAAAAGTAGCGTCTGCTCTAGGATGTGAGATTGCCGTACTCCCTGCTGGTGATTGACATTCCTCCCTGCCTTTAACCGTGGGGAGTGTCAAGGCATTAAAAAATACTGCGGTAGGTGATGGTGAGGGTAGCGGTAGCTTTATCGAAAACACAGGTATCAAGAACGGTGCGTGCGGCATTGTTCTTCTGCTCCAGTGTGGCATCGGGGGAGGTGAGCGTCTGTAGGGCATCTGCAATGGCATTGCGTAGGGTTGCCTGGATGTGTTCCTCATCGGTACGCGCTTGCAGACTGTCCAGTTGTGCTTGCGTTTGCGCTACGGTAGCTTCCAAATCTCGCTTCACGGTAGCAAACTCCTCCAACGCAATGACACCAGAGAGGTAGGCATCCTGTAGGCGCGCCTTTTTCTTCTCACACTCACGCAACACCGTTTCCAGACGAGCGATATCCCCACCGCCACTTTTGGGGGAATAGGTCATATGGTAGGGCAACGGTTGCAGGGCGGTAGCGTCTGCGTGCATCTGCTGAACCAGAGCGTCTGCCAGAACCTCTGCTTTGATATGTTGGGAGCTTTTGCAACGACCACGCGCGTAGTTGTTACACTTGTAGTAGTGCGGATGGGAGAAGATGAGCGTCGCACCACAGGAAGAACAGCGAACCAGTCCAGAGAGCCAGTGTTTCAGTTCGGTCGTTGGGCGTGCCTTGTACCCCCATTGCAACTTGACTTCGTCGAGGCGCAGTTGGGCGGCATCCCAGAGGTCTGGCGCAATCAGAGGAGCGTGTTCGCCCTCCGCCAGAATGATATTCTCGTTGCAGAAGTCACGGTGTGTTCTGCCCGTGGGATTCCACCGCAGTTTGCCGATGTAGACGGGATTGCGGAGAATATACTCCACGGTGCGGTTTTCAAAGGGATTGCCTCGGTGTGTGCGGATACCCATGTCATTCAGCGCACGGGCAATGGGGTAGAGGCCTTTGCCGTCCACAAAGGAACGGAACATCCAGCGCACCAGTTCTGCCTCCTCGGGGACTTCGACCAATTTCCCATCTTGGACACGGTAGCCAAAGGACGGCGTGGCCTGTAGCTTGCCCCGTCGGGCATTGACCTCCATCGAGCGTTTGACCTCCTCGCTCAGGCGGATGGAGTAAAACTCGTCCATCCACTCAATGATGCGCTCAATGAGCGACCCGAAGTGTCCTGCGATGAGTGGCTCAGAGATACTCACCACATCCACACCGCATTTGGAACGGAGAATGGATTTGTAAAAAATAGACTCCTCTTGATTGCGCGCAAAGCGTGAGAATTTCCACACTAAGAGTGTCGTGAATGGACAGTCTTTATCCTTGGCGGCGGCAATCATGCGCAGAAAGGCAGGGCGTTTCTCTGCCTTTTTGCCAGACACACCTGCGTCTAAATAGATGTGGTCCTGCAAAATGACAATGCCCTCGCGCTTGGCATACGCTTGAATTTTTTCCAGTTGGCTCTCAGGGGACAGCTCTGCCTGTTCATCGGTAGAAACACGGAGATACACGGCGGCAAAATGCGGACATTCATTTAATGTAGTCATAATTTTATCCTCTGATGTTTTGATAATATATTGACGATGTGCGGACAATGTAGTACAATGACAACAGAAGGGGGTGAAAGAATGGCACAGTCAGTATTGAGTGTAAGAATGGATGAACAGCTCAAGCAGGAGTTTGATGCGATTTGCGAGGAACTTGGTATGTCGATGTCTACCGCCATCACCATGCTCGCTAAGAAGATGAGCCGAGAAAAGCGACT
>JAZRID010000138.1:0-3745 GCA_045645125.1 Oscillospiraceae bacterium
GCGGTGTCAAGATGGCACAGCTCATCCCCCTCGGATTTTTCTGCCTTCTGTTTGTGTCCTACTACGGCATTTTTGAAAAGAACCGCAAGACAAACACGCTCAAGATTAGCGACTTCATTTCTGCTCTCCAGTGGACCATCCCCGTCTGGGCGTTGGTTCTGGCAGGCGGTCTGTATGTCGTGGGTAGCTACTACATTGCGCGTACTGGCCATGAAACTGGTGTTTCTATCTCCACTTTCGAGCTGATTTTCCGTAACACACTGGAAGAAAACCTGTTGGCGCGTCCCCGTACCAAGGAATTTTTGGTTGCCTTCCCCTGTGCGATGCTCGCCGTCTATAGTGCCGTGCGCCGTATGCCGTTCTTCACCGCTATCTTCGGGCTGGCCAGCACCATCGGTCTAACCAGTGTCTGCAATACCTTCATGCACATTCGCACCCCACTGTATCTGGGTTTCGTCCGTACAGGCTATTCCGTGGTACTGGGTGTCCTCATCGGTATTGTACTGGTCATCGCCTTTGATTTCCTCTGCCGTGCTTGGCACTTCGTCAAGAAAAAATACTGCGAAGCGGAGCTGAATTGATGTATAACATATTGATTTCTGGCTACTACGGTTTCAACAATATCGGTGACGAATCCATCCTGCGTACGGTGATTGACAATCTGCGTGAGAAATTGGGTGAAGTCGATATCACCGTACTCTCCCAGAATCCGACGCAGACCGCGGAAAAATACGGGGTCAAGGCGGCGCAACGGATGTCGATTCCCGAAATTGTGAAAGCCGTATTCCGCTGTGACCTGTTGCTCTCTGGCGGTGGTAGTCTGTTGCAGGATGCCACCTCTGCCCACAGTATCTTATACTACCTCTTTATTCTGCGTCTGGCGCAACTGATGGGAAAGAAAACTTTTATCTACAGCCAAGGTATCGGACCTATCACCTCCCAGCGCAACCGCAAGCTCACGCGGTCAGTCTTGCGCCGTGCCAGTGGGATTGTGGTGCGCGACAGCAAGAGCCGTGACCTGTTGGTCGAGATTGGAGTCCCCGACAGACTGATTCATGTCACCGCTGACCCTGTGATTCGCGTCAAAAAGGCCGACACCGCACTGGGGTTGGAGATTTTACAGCGCGAGGGCTGTCCACGCAGAGATGGGAAACTGACCGTGGGATGGGCAGTCAAATCCCGTCGCCCCGACCCAGCTTTTTATGGTGAGATTCAACAGTGTATCCGCTGGCTCAAAGAGGAATACGATGCGGACAGTGTGTTGATTCCCTTTTTCCACAGCGAGGACATCTCCGTCTGCGAGGCCATCGCGCAGGGATTGGACGGACAAGTGGGTTGTCTACGGCAAAAGTATCTGTCGGAAGAAACTCTCTCCATCATCGGCTGTATGGATGTACTGGTCGGTGTTCGCCTGCACTCCCTCATCTACTCCGCCGTCATGGGTGTCCCGATGATTGGCATTTCCTACGACCCCAAGGTGGATTCGTTCCTCGCCTCGGTGGAACGCGCTGCGCTGTGCGATGTACAGGATTTTACCTTTGAAAAGTTCCGCACCGCCTTTTCCGAAACCATGATACAGCGCGAGCATATCTGTCGTACCACCGAGAAACGCCTGACACACCTCATCTCCCGACTCGACCAAAACGAGGAACTCATTCGTTCCCTCATGGGTACCACTCTTTGACGAGGTGATAGTATGTCGTTGCGTTCCGATTTAGAGAAACTTTCCGCCGAGCACTGGCAAAATACCTGTGTAAAAATCAGACCACTTGCCACCCAAGATGACTTGCTATATGCGGCGTATGACTGTCAACTGACCGATGTACAGAAAGAGCTGGTGAATCCTGCTTGGTTTTCCATCGGCAGGGCGTATCTGTTCCGAGAAGATAATTACCCCTGTATTATTTACAACGAGTGCAATGCACCCGTTGGGTTTATCAATTTGAACAAATGGCTCGGCAGTGGCGATGCCTATTCGTGGAGCTATTTTATCGACAGCAGACACCAGCGAAAGGGATATGGCAAATCTGCCGCACAATTGGCAGTCGCTATCCTAAAGACGGCAAATCCCGAAAAGCAGATTAAATTAGCAACCGAGGTATACAATACGACCGCGCAAGCCCTCTATCTCTCCTTGGGATTTCAGAAACTGGACGAGATGGATGGCGACGATATCGTATTTGGGCTATAACCCCCATCCATAGACGAAAAAATCCGACCTGTGCATTTGTCGTACACGGGTCGGATTTCTATTTGATAATGATTTTTTAGAGAATTTAGAACAGGGGAACCACTGCTCCGCCGTAGGTACTCACGATAAACTCGCGCACCTTTTCACTCTGCAAGGCACGAACCAGAGCCAGAATCGCCTCATTCTTCTCGTTGCCATCCTTGACGGTCAGGATATTTGCATAGGCTTCGGCCGCCATACCGTCAGATGCCTCCACTGCCAGAGCCTCGGAAACCTTCAAACCTGCGTCGATGGCATAGTTGCCGTTGATAACAGCAATATGGACATCCTGCAAGGTGGTGGGCAACAGACGCGCCTCCATCTCAACAATTTCATAGTTGTGAGGATTCTCCACGATGTCGCTCTTGGTTGCAGTCACGCCAGCACCATCCTTCAGGCGAATCAACCCCTCCTGCTGTAACAACAGCAGAGCGCGGGCACCGTTGGGGCCATCGTTGGGGACAGCAATCTGTGCGCCGTCGGGCAGGTCTGCCAGAGAGGTACACTTACCAGCGTAGATGCCGAGGGGCTCATAGTGGATATTGGCGACACCCACCAGATGCGTACCGCTACCAGCGTTGAAGTCGTTCATGTAGGTGATATGCTGGAAGTAGTTCGCATCAATCGAGCCATCCTCCACCGCCTCATTGGGCAGAACATAGTCGTCGAACTCGCGGATAACGAGGGTATAGCCCTCCTCTGCCAAGATTTCCTTGGCGACTTCCAGAATCTGTGCATGAGGGGCAGGCGTTGCACCGACGGTAATGGTCTTGGTATCGTCCTTTGCACCACAGGCGGCGAGGGACAGGGTCAGCGCGAGCACCAGTGCAATCACAGTAAGTAGCTTTTTCATGTTCGTAATCTCCTTTTTATTATTGTTTTATTTTTGTGTTGTTTTCGTACGGCGGTCGACTTTGACTGCCAATTTTGTACCGAGGGATTGGATAACCTGTACCAGAAGTACCAGAAGCAACACCGCGATATACAGCACCACACGCTCCTGTCGTCCGTGACCGCGCAACAGAGCCATCGCCCCCAGTCCTCCACCGCCGATAGCTCCTGCCATCGCGCCGTAGCTCAGAATTGTAATGGTGGCTGTCGTCAGACCAGTAATCAGCGAAGGTTTGCACTCCGGAAGCATCACCTTGGTGACAATCTGCCACGCAGGGCATCCCATCGCCTGTGCCGCCTCGACAATGCCTCTATCCATTTCTCGCAAAGCACTTTCCACAATACGCGCCACAAAGGGGGCGGCGGCGAGGGTCAAGGGGACGATAGAGGCTGTCGTGCCGACGGAAGTACCGATAACGAAGCGCGACAGCGGGAAACAAACCACCATCAAAATCAGAAACGGTACGGAGCGAAGCAGGTTCACCGCGATATTCAACGCTTTCATCAGCGGTTTGGGCAATGGAGCAATGCCATTTTCCTCTCCGACGACCAGAATCACGCCCAACGGCAGCCCGATGACATAGGCCAACAGCGTCCCTAACACCGTTACATACAGCGTTTCCC
>JAZRID010000139.1:0-3721 GCA_045645125.1 Oscillospiraceae bacterium
GGCGGCATTCACACAACAGCATCGGACAAGCGAGCCGTTAGAGGGGATTGTTGTGCCAGATGACGGACGGATACATCTGTTGTGTCTGCACGGCATGGTCAATGAACCAGGCAGTCGGTACGGCAATATCAGTCGCGCACAGATTGCACAGAGTGGTTTTGCGTATCTGGCACTGGGGCATATCCACCAGTACAGCGGTGTGCAGAGAGAGGGCAAGTCTGTCTGGGTCTATCCCGGGTGTCCTGAGGGACGGGGATTTGACGAAACAGGCGAGAAAGGCGCGGTATTGGTCGAAGTGGGGCGCAATTGGGTTGATGTCCGCTTTGTTCCACTGTGCCGCAGACGATACCATGTGCTGTACGCGGATGTGACAAACCGTACACCTGCCGATGCGCTGGCGCGTGTGATGCCCAAAACGGCGACGGATGATATCTGCCGTGTGGTCTTTCGAGGGGAACTCGGAGGACAGGGCCTCGACCTGCGCGCCCTCGAAGCAGATTTGGCACACAAGTTTTTTGCACTGGAATTGCGCGATGAAACCAGAATTGCACAAAATCTTTGGTACGGTGCAGGAGAGGACAGCTTGCGCGGACTGTTCCTCACGGAGTTGCGTGCGCGGTATGACGCGGCAACGGACGAGAAAGAAAAAGCGCGGATTATTGCCGCAGTTCGGTTTGGACTGGCGGCGATAGACGGACGAGATATAGGATAACAGGAAAGTGCGACAAGACGAAATAGAGTAAGGGAGAGAGGATATGGAAAAGAAAAAGATTCTGCATATCGGAACAGGCGGTACGATTGCCTCGGAGCGGAGTGCCAACGGATTGATGCCGGAGTTGACCAGTGAACAGCTCCTGCGCTACATACCAGATATTTCTGAATATTGCGATGTGGACTGCCTACAGCTGATGAGTTTGGATAGCACCAATATTCAGCCGAAGCATTGGGTGCGTATCGCGGTGGCGATTCGCGAGCGGTACGACAACTATGATGGCTTTGTGATTAGCCACGGCACGGATACAATGGCGTATACCGCTGCCGCCATGAGCTATCTGGTCATGGGCAGTCCTAAGCCGATTGTGTTTACTGGCGCACAGAAGCCCATCGGGTTCGACACGACAGATAGTAAACAGAATTTGCGTGACGCATTTGTAGTCGCATCGTCGGATATGACGGGTGTGATGGTGGTGTTTAACGGCAAGGTGATTCTCGGTACACGCGCCAGAAAAACACGCAGTAAGAGCTTTGAGGCGTTTTCCAGTATCAATTATCCGTTCCTTGGCATGGTGCAGGATGGACGGTTAATCCGCTATATCCGCCCTGCGTGTAATGAACAGCCTATTTTCTCCGATACGGTGAATCAAAAGGTTGCGGTACTCAAGCTGATTCCCGGTGCAGACTGCAGTGTGGTCGACTATCTGTTGGAGCGCAATGATGCCGTGATTATCGAGAGCTTCGGTGTGGGTGGTCTGCCGACTTATAAGGCAGGGGACTACTACGAGGCAGTCAAGCGCGGTCTGGATATCGGGAAAACTGTGGTGATGACGACACAGGTGGAGAACGAGGGCAGTGACTTGGCAGTATACCATGTCGGCAATACCATCAAGCGCAATCTGCCCATTCTGGAGGCCTACGATATGACCACAGAGGCGGCCGTTGCCAAATTGATGTGGATTCTCGGCAAGACAACCAACCAAAAAGAGGTGGAGGAGCAGTTCTATACGCCCATCGCCTGTGATATATTGACCAGTCGGTAAGAATGGGGGTGTCGCGTTTGCGACACCCTCGGTTGTTGTGTTCAAAAGTTGTTTACAGAATATTCAAAATACAGACAAGAAAGCATATTGACAAGGGAGAACATTGGTGGTACACTGCGTTTAGCACTCGAGGGTAATGAGTGCTAAAGGAGAAAACAAGATGGAATTGACAACGCGTAAAAAGCAAATATTAAAGATTGTCACCGAGCGGTATATCGACTCGGCGGAGCCAGTCAGTTCCAAATACATCGCAGAGGCGATGGGGAGAAATGTCAGTTCGGCTACCATCCGCAACGAACTGGCGGACTTGGTCGAGATGGGGTATCTGGAACAACCTCATACCAGTGCAGGACGCATCCCGTCGGCAAAAGGATACCGCCTGTTTGTCAACGAATTGATGGAAAAGAGTGCGGTGTCAAACGAGGAGGCGGAGGAAATCAATGCCGCCCTCGCTGGAAAAATGCATGAATTGGACAGCGTATTGGCACAGGCAGGAAAGATGGTTTCCAGTTTTGTCAATTACCCAGCCTATGCCGTAGCGGCAGGCAAGAACTGTATCACCGTGCGTCGGTACGACCTGTTGCCCGTGGATGCCGCCAGTTTTATCGCCGTAGTGATGACAGACGACAGTCGCGTAAAAAGCCAGTTGATTCGCAGTGAATTGCCTGTTCCGAGCGACCAACTCCCAGCACTCGCGAATCTCCTGAATACCCACTTTGTTGGGATTCCCGTTGAGGAGATGGGGACAAAATTGATGGCATTGACCGCCCAACTCGGCGCGGAGCTGTTTATGCCACTTTCCCTTGCGGTGGAGTATGCGACAGCAGTGATGAATCGTGGCACGCATAACCAAGTATTTACGACAGGGCAGAGCCAGTTGTTTACACAACCAGAATTTCGGGATATCTCTAAGGCCAATGATATTATGAGCCTTTTGACAGACCAAAAGGATAATCTGCCAGTTTTAGATGAAAATACACCAATGCAGATTTTGATTGGCCCCGAAAATGTCAATGAAGCTCTGCGCGATGCCAGTGTTGTGGTAGCAAGCTACGACATTGGGGATAATATGAGAGGTTTGATTGGTGTCGTAGAACCGACTCGTATGGATTACGCCAAAGTGGCGGCGAGATTGAGCTACTTTGCCGAGAGCCTCACCAAAATGTTTGGAAAAAATAATCAGTTACCCCCGAAGGAGGACCATATACCGTGAGTAAGAAAGAAAACCCCACACCCATGGAGGAGCAGGATACCACAATGCAGGGCGCAGAAACTGCGGAGAACGCGCAGGAGGACAGCTTTACCCTGACACGCGAGCAGATGGAAAAGATGGAGGCACTCGCTGGCCAGATGGCGACGCTCAATGACCAACATCTGCGTCTGGCGGCGGAGTATGATAACTACCGCAAGCGCACCACCCGCGAGAAAGAAACCATCTATCAGGATGCCAAGATTGACACCATCAGTAAGTTCCTGGAGGTCTATGACAATCTGGAGCGCGCCGCCACACAGGAGGGCGATGAGGACAATGCCCACAAAAAGGGCATGGTGATGATTTTCAACCAGTTGGTTTCTATCCTCGAAAAGATGGGTGTGACCATTGAGGACCCCAAGGGGCAACCGTTCGACCCCGAAAAGCACAACGCTGTGATGCACATTGAGGATGAGAACCTCGGTGAGAGTGTCGTGGCAACCGTGTTCCAGAAGGGCTTTTTGCTCGGCGATAAAGTGATTCGCTTCGCTACCGTTCAGGTGGCAAATTAAATTTGTTAAAAATATTTTCTGTATAGTAGGAGGACAACTATCATGTCTAAGGTTATCGGTATCGATTTGGGTACTACCAACTCTTGTGTTGCTGTTATGGAAGGTGGCGAGGCTGTCGTCATCGCTAACGCAGAAGGCAACCGCACCACCCCCTCTGTGGTGAAGTCGGATCGTAGCCATGTCGTTCTGTGAGCCAAGGA
>JAZRID010000140.1:0-1273 GCA_045645125.1 Oscillospiraceae bacterium
CCCAGTGGAAGATGTCTGTGTGGGCGATAGAATTGTGGTGCGCCCAGGTGAGGCGATTGCCGTCGACGGTGTGATTGTCGAGGGCGTGTCTACGGTGGATGAGAGTGCGCTCACTGGAGAAAGTCTGCCTGTGGATAAGACGGTGGGCGATACGGTCGCCGCCGCAACCATGAACCGCTCTGGCTCCTTTGTGTTTGAGGCACAGCGCGTGGGCGAGGATACGACCCTTGCACAGATGATTCGTCTGGTGGAGGAGGCGGCTGCCTCGAAAGCACCGATTGCTAAACTTGCAGATAAGGTGGCCGCTGTGTTTGTCCCAACGGTCATCGCGATTGCGTTTCTCAGTGCGGTTGTATGGTTGCTTGTGACTGGCAGTGCGACACAGGCACTGACGGCTGGTATTTCCGTGTTGGTGATTTCCTGTCCCTGTGCGTTGGGATTGGCTACACCAGTCGCCATTATGGTGGGGACTGGCAAGGGTGCAGAAAATGGTGTTCTGATGAAATCGGCGGAAGCACTGGAACTGCTGAAACATGTGGATACTATCGTACTCGACAAAACAGGTACACTGACAGAGGGTAAGCCACGGGTGACGGATATTATTCCTGCCGATGGTTTAACCGAAAACGCACTGCTCGGTCTGGGCGCCTGTCTGGAAGCTCCGTCTGAGCATCCGTTGGGGACGGCGATTGTCGAGGAGGCGATGGCGCGCAATCTGCCCCGTGCTCCAGTAGAAAACTTCGAGGCGATTCATGGACAGGGTGTACGCGCTGTGTTAGGCGGATACCTGTGCTTTGCTGGCAACCGTGCGCTGATGGAGGAGGCTGGTGTCCTCGGACTGGACGAGTGGATTGCCCGAACGGAGGAATTGGCGGTACAGGGGAAAACGCCTCTGTTCTTCGCCAAGGGGACAGGGATGCTAGGTATTATTGCTGTGGCGGATACCCCCAAGGCCACCAGTAAAGATGCTGTGGCCGCATTTCGTTCGCTCGGTCTGTCCGTGGTGATGCTCACGGGTGACAACCACCGCACCGCCGATGCCATTGGCGACCAACTTGGTGTGTCGGATGTGCTGGCGGAAGTTTTGCCACAGGATAAGGCGCAGAAGATTGCGGAGTTGCAGAGCCGTGGAAAGCGCGTGGCGATGGTGGGTGACGGTATCAACGATGCCCCTGCACTGGCGAGAGCGGATGTGGGTATTGCCATTGGCGCAGGCACGGATGTTGCCATCGAGAGTGCCGATATCGTGCTGATGAAAAGTGATCTAATGGAT
>JAZRID010000141.1:0-3509 GCA_045645125.1 Oscillospiraceae bacterium
TGGGAGTGTATCAAACAGATTGGGGACGACATTATTTTAATTGATAAGCCTGTGGAACGGCGACCACCACACCAAGATGGACGGCGGAAAAAAAGAATGTTCTTAATTTTTTGAATTCTCTGCAAAAAGTTCTTGCCAAACGAAACTTCGTGTGATATTATAGCACGGTATTACGCACAGCTCTGGATGTTTGGTCGGTGCCGTTCATGCGGTTGGCCCGACAGATGAAGGGGCTGGAGGTAAGAAAACTAAATTTTACGGAGGAAACTACTACTATGGCAAATGTTGTATCCATGAAGCAGCTGCTGGAAGCAGGTGTCCACTTCGGTCATCAGACCCGCCGCTGGAACCCCAAAATGGCTCCCTATATCTACACCGAGCGCAACGGTATCTATATCATCGACCTGCAGAAGACCGTGAAGAAGCTCGAGGAGGCTTACAACTTCGTTCGCCAGCTGAGCGAGAACGGCCAGTCCATCCTGTTCGTCGGCACCAAGAAGCAGGCACAGGAGGCTATCAAGGACGAGGCTCTGCGTTGCAATATGTACTATGTCAACGCTCGTTGGCTGGGTGGTATGATGACCAACTTCAAGACCATGCGTACCCGTGTTGACCGTCTGGCTCAGCTGAAGCGTATGCAGGAGGACGGCACTTTCGATATGCTGCCCAAGAAGGAAGTCATTAAGCACATGGCTGAAATCGAGAAGCTGGAGAAGTATCTGGGCGGCGTTAAGGATATGAAGAAGCTCCCCGGTGCTCTGTTCATCGATGATACTCGCAAGGAGCGCAACGCTATCGCTGAGGCTCACAAGCTGGGTATCCCCGTTGTTGCTATCGCTGACACCAACTGCGACCCCGATGAGATTGATTATCCCATCCCCGGCAACGACGATGCTATCCGCGCTATCAAGCTGATTGCTTCCGTCATGGCTAACGCTATGATTGAGGGCCGTCAGGGCGAGCAGGTGCAGGAGAACGAGGAAGCTGCCGAGTAAGGCATCCGAAATCAGGAAACCCTATGGGGCGGGAGAGTCCCGCCCCATTTTTACTATCTATACAAAATAATTACTGGAGGAACATTGATTATGGCTTTTACCGCTGCTGATGTTAAGACCCTGCGCGAGATGACCGGCGTAGGTATGATGGATTGCAAGAAGGCACTGGCTGAGACCGACGGCAACATGGACAAGGCTGTCGAGTACCTGCCCGAGAAGGGTCTGGCCGCTTCCGCTAAGAAGGCTGGCCGTATCGCCGCTGAGGGTGCTGCTTACGCTGCTGTTATCGACGGTGTTGGTGTTGTTGTTGAGGTCAACGCTGAGACCGACTTCGTTGGTAAGAACGAGAAGTTCCAGGATTTCGTCAAGGGTGTTGCTACTACTGTCGCTACCCAGAACCCCGCTGATCTGGATGCTCTGATGGAGTGCAAGTACAACGGCACTGAGCTGACTGTTCTGCAGCAGCAGCAGGAGATGGTTCTCGTTATCGGCGAGAACATCAAGGTGCGCCGCTTCCATCGCTTCGCTGACGGTCTGACCGTTCCCTATATCCACGCTGGTGGTAAGATTGGTGTTCTGGTCAACCTCGAGGTCGAGGGCGAGGTCAACGAGAAGGTCATCGAGATTGGTAAGGACATGGCCATGCAGATTGCTGCTCTGAATCCCCGTTTCTGGGACAAGGCTCAGGTTACCGACGAGGTCCTGGCTGAGGAGAAGAAGATTATGATGGCTCAGATGGACAACGACCCCAAGATGGCTGGCAAGCCCGAGCAGGTCAAGGAGAAGATTGTTGTCGGTAAGCTGAACAAGTTCTACGCTGAGAACTGCCTGCTTCAGCAGGAGTTCGTCAAGAACGGCGACTTCACCGTGGAGGGCTATATGAACGCTACCGCTAAGGAAGCTGGCGTGAAGCTGACCTTCAAGGATGCTGTCCGTTTCGAGAAGGGCGAGGGCATTGAGAAGAAGCAGGACGACTTCGCTGCTGAAGTCGCTTCCATGATTAAGTAATCAGCTTCTGCTGAATCACTGATTTTCAACGGCGTGTTGCTATGGTGTGTATCATACAGCGCGCCGTTGTTTTTGTTTTCTATATTTTTCGATATTTCCATACCACGGGACTTGACACAAGCAGAATCTCGTGGTATGTTTTTGGTGAAGCTACTGTATTATTTACAATAGCTAAAATTACAATAGAGGAGTGAACGATATGGATAAGCAGACTTACTTCCGTAGATTTTCAAATTCTGTGCGTTGGCGGCTTTCGGAACAGGAAGCGAGAGAGGTACTGGCTGACTATGAGGAGATTCTTGCCGAAAAGCCAGAGGAACTGGATGAAGCTACGCTGTGTGGTTTGGGAGAACCGTCCCATGCCGCCGCTGTCTTGACAAATCAAAGTGTGTACCGCCGTTGGATGGTGGCCTTTAGCGCAATGGCATTTTGTATCCTAATGTCTTGGTGGTTACTCTTTCGAGGAGGCTTTTACCATGAGCCGACACTTTTCGTGTGTGTGGCGTTTCTGCTTGGCGTGGGACTTGCGCTGTACTGGTTTCGCTTCCAGCGTGGCAGGGAGCGTCAGAAGTGTCCTAAAGAGTTGTGGGTATGGTTGGGTGTACTGTTAGCACTCGCCACGGTTTCTGGTCTGGTGTTGGGCGGACTGGCGTTGGAGCTTTGGGAGATGCTCCCCGATAGGATGTATGGTATCACTGCGCGGTTGGCGTTATGTATCAGCGGAAGTGTTGCTATGGTGGCAGGAATGCGAGGACTGATTAAGGCGCGGCTCAGCAACCACCGTTGGAGTGCGCTGTATATTCTAGCACTGGTGGTTCTGCTGGAATCTGTATCTGTGCTGGCACTTTTGACGGGGATAGATACCTCAACCGTCGTTCCTAACTGGTGGGTGCCGTATGTGATGCAATGGGTAGCCATCGCAGGGGCAGGATTGCTCGCCACGGGGGTATCCCTATGCTGAAAAAAGATTTGATTGAACTTTGTCTACTTCACCTGTTGTCGGTGGAGGATTTATATGGCTATGAGATTCTGCGGAGAATAGCCGAGGGCTTTCCCGGAACACAGGAGAGTGGCATCTATGCACTGCTTCGTGGCTTGTGTCGTGACGGCTATACCGAACAGTACGAGGGAAAAATTTCGGATGGCCCGACCCGTAAGTATTACCGTATCACAGAAAACGGCAGGGAAAAGAGGAGGCAACTCCTCGCAGAGTGGCGGCGGTTGCGTGATTCGTTGACAGCAATCGGTGTGGAGTGAGGAGAGAAGGGAATTGTATTAGCACTCTTTCTCTGTGAGTGCTAATGTTTACAATTTCGTCATACTCTGTTCACAATTATTCGCCATGATAGTGCCATTGGATTTTGGGTCCGTTGTGACCCCTGCAGGAGGCAAATGAAACATGGTAAAAAAAGAATTTCAAGCGGAGTCCAAGCGTCTGTTGGATTTGATGATTCACTCCATCTATACACACAAGGAAATTTTCCTGCGTGAGATTATCTCCAACGC
>JAZRID010000142.1:0-3394 GCA_045645125.1 Oscillospiraceae bacterium
CAGGGGCTTTACGGCACATTTGGTAAAATTGCTATGAGAATTGAATTAACAAGGAATCCCAGACGCTGCGAATATGAGGATTTGCATGACGGAGATATTTTTTCTATTTCCTTTATTGGAAAAGGCGAAGAATTTTATATCATGCACACATCGAACGGATATCTTGCCGCGGTATCACTACATGATGGAAAAAAATTATGTGGTATGAAAGGTACAGAAACCGTTACATTGTATGATAAAAAATTTGTTGATTAAATAATTAGGAAGGGAGTGCTGCCGTTCTTGGGCAACACTCCCTCTACTATGTTGTATACTATCAATCGCCAAATCCGATACCGATATCACGGGCGGTTTGGATGAGGGGATGGTCGGTGGGCAGCAACTTGGTACGGCTGGCGGCCTCCTCCAGCGGCACAGGCACGATATTTCCTGCCTGAATACCCACCATGTACCCATACTTCTGCTCCATAATGAGCCGTGCGGCGGCAGTACCGAAGCGCGTCGCCAACACGCGGTCATAGGGGCAAGCAGGACCACCGCGCTGGTAGTGGCCAGGCACGGTGACACGCGCCTCCTGTCCCGTCAGCTTCTCCAACTGGTCTGCAATCTCGTAGGAAATCGTGGAATAGGGGTTGGCATTTTTTATCTGACGGCGTTCTTCCTCGGAGAGAATCTTATGGGCATTGGACACAGCACCCTCGGCAACTGCGACAATCGAGAAAGTACGCCCTTTCTTCTTGCGCTGTTCGATGGTATCCGCCACTTTTTCAATGTCATACGGAATCTCAGGGATGAGGATAACATCCGCACCACCAGCAATACCAGAGGTCAGCGTCAACCAACCTGCGTCACGACCCATACACTCGACAATAAAGATACGGCTGTGTGCCAGTGCCGTGGTATGGATGTAGTCGATAACATTGGTGGCGATATCGGCGGCGGACTGGAAGCCGAATGTTTCATCCGTGCCATAGATATCATTGTCGATGGTCTTGGGCAAAGTGATGATATTCATGCCAGCATCCGCGAGGAGTTTCGCACTTTTCTGTGTACCGTTACCGCCCATCACCACCAGACAGTCCAGATTCAGACGGTTATAGGTGTCGAGCATCTTGGGCATCACATCGTTGCCATCCTTGTCCACAATCGCCTTACCGGGGACATACGGCTGACGGGAAGTTCCTAAAATCGTACCGCCCTGTGCAATAATACCCGAAAAATCATTGCGCTCCATATACTTGTAATCATTCTCAATCAGACCACGGTAGCCGTCATACATACCGAAGATTTCAATATTATCCACATACTGCATCAAAGCCTTGCCCACACCGCGGATGGCGGCATTCAGACCTTGACAGTCACCACCACTGGTAACTAAGCCGACACGCGTTTTTCTTTTCATAGCAAATACCTCTTACCGTATTATTTCTACCTTTATCGGTATCAAACGCATATAAAACAATCCAAAATGAGGATGCAAGCACCCTCTATTGCCTCTTTATCATACAAAATTTGTCCGAAAATGTCAAGGCGCACGGTCGTGCCAATTTTAGCTCTCGGCAACTTTTCATCTCCCTCTTGTAAAGCGAGCCGTAGATATGGTATAATACGGTGCGCTTTGATGAAATACGCCCTCTCATTTGGGGCGAGATAGGAGGTTTTCCGATGGAAAACAAGAAAAACTATTATATTACCACCGCAATCGCATACACATCCGCCAAGCCTCATATTGGTAACACCTATGAAATCGTGTTGACGGATGCGATTGCTCGCTACAAGCGACTGACTGGCTACAATGTCCTGTTTCAGACTGGTACAGACGAGCATGGCCAAAAAATTCAGGAAAAAGCTGAAGGTCTTGGCATTACACCGCAGGAGCATGTCGACAACATTGCTGGTGAAATCCGCCGTATTTGGGATTTGATGGATACCAGCTACGACCGCTTTATCCGTACCTCTGACCCCGTTCATAAAGCTAAGGTGCAGAAGATTTTTAAGCGGCTGTACGAGCAAGGTGATATTTACAAGGGCACCTACAAAGGCAAGTACTGCACTCCCTGCGAGAGTTTCTGGACTGAGAGCCAGTTGGTTGATGGCAAGTGCCCCGACTGTGGCCGCGAGGTTGTCGAGGCTGAGGAAGAGGCATACTTCTTCCGCATGAGCAAGTATGCAGACCGTCTGATGAAGCATATCGAGGAGCATCCCGAATTTATTCAGCCTGAGAGCAGAAAGAACGAGATGATTAACAACTTCTTGAAGCCCGGCTTGCAGGACCTTTGCGTATCCCGAACGAGCTTCCACTGGGGTATCCCCGTTGACTTTGACGACCGCCATGTAGTCTATGTCTGGCTGGATGCACTGAGCAACTATATCACTTTCTGTGGCTATGACCCCGACGGAAACCACGAACCTCAGTACCAGGAGTTTTGGCCTGCCGATGTCCATGTTATCGGTAAGGATATCGTGCGTTTCCACACGATTTACTGGCCTATTTTTCTCATGGCTTTGGGTGAACCTCTGCCCAAGCAGGTGTTTGGCCATCCTTGGCTGTTGGTGAACAACGGAAAGATGAGCAAGTCTACGGGAAACGTCATCTATGCCGATGACCTGGTTGACTTGTTTGGCGTGGATGCTGTGCGTTACTATGTCCTCCATGAGATGCCCTTTGCCAACGACGGTGTTCTGACCTATGAAATGATGATTGAACGCATCAACTCCGATTTGGCAAATATTCTTGGCAACTTGGTCAACCGCACCATCGCCATGAGCCAGAAGTATTTTGATGGCAAGATTATGGCTCCCACCGCCGTTGACAGCGTGGACGAGGAACTGAAGGCTGTTGCTTTGGCAACTCCCACCAAATTGGAAGAAAAGATGGCTGGCCTTCATGTGGCAGATGCCATCGATGAAATTTTTGTCCTGTTGCGTCGTGCCAACAAGTATATTGACGAAACTACACCTTGGGCACTTGCTAAGGATGAGAGCAAGCAAGCACGCTTGGGCACAGTTCTCTACAATCTGTTGGAGACCATTCGTTTTGCCGCCGTTCTTCTCAAGCCTTTCCTGCCCAGCACCGCGGATAAAATCTTCAAGCAACTCAATGTGCAAAATGGCGGTATTGAGTCTTTGGCATCCTTCGGTGGTATGCCCGTAGGCGAAAGTGTCGGACAGGCTGAAATCTTGTTTGCTCGTATTGATGCCGCCGCAAAATTGGCTGAGATTGATGCCATTCGCGAGGCAGCTAAAAAAGCCGCCCTGCCTGCCATCGAGATTGAGCCCTACGCCACCGAGAATGTGGATTTCGACACCTTCTGCAAGAGCGATTTCCGCGCCGTGAAGGTCAAAGACTGCCAGAAAGTGAAAAAGAGTGATAAGCTCCTTCGCTTCACACTGG
>JAZRID010000143.1:0-6531 GCA_045645125.1 Oscillospiraceae bacterium
CTGCGGATGGTACCAGAGAAGAGGAAAACGTCCTGCAGCATCTGACCGAAGTGACGGCGCAGAGAGGATATCTTGATCTTCTTGATGTCAATACCATCGATGAGGATCTGTCCCTTCTGGATGTCGTAGTTACGGCAGATGAGGGAGAGAATGGTGGACTTACCAGAACCCGTAGAGCCGACAAATGCCACGGTCTGATGGGGCTTGACATGGAACGATACATCCTGTAGGACCCACTCGCCCTCCTTATAGGCGAACCAGACATTCTTGAACTCGATTTCACCACGGATGTCCTTGAGTTCAATGGCATCAGGGGCATCTACCACTTCGGGAGCCATGTCCATGATGGTGAAAATCTTCTCGGCGGAGGCGAAGGCAGACTGCAACGCATTGAACTGCTCGGCGAGGGTCTGGATGGGGTTGAAGAACTTGGAGATATACAGGTAGAAAGTGACGACAGTACCAGAGGTGATAACCTGCCCTAAGAAAGCGGTGTCCTGAATGTAGCCCTTACCACCGAAGTACAGCAGGCACATGACGGAGCTGACATACAGCATATACACCATCGGGCGGAAGATACCGAACACAAACATCTGGTCCTGCTTGGCACGGCGGAGCTTGGCACTTTTCTCGACAAACTCCTCGTACTTGCGCTCCTCGCGGTTGAAAATTTGGGTAATCTTGATACCAGACAGGTTTTCGGAGAGGTAGGTATTGATGTCCGTGGTGCAATCCTTCACACGGCGGTAAACCTTACGGCTAAACTTACGGAAAATCACCGTGAACAGTGCCACGAACGGCACGAAGCATAGCACCATGAGGGTCAGTGCATAGTTCAGCATCAGCATGGCAATCAAGATACCGACAATGACGAACACATTCTTGACCATCGTGACCAGCACATTGGTGAACATCATGGAGATGGCGTTGGTATCATTGGTGACACGCGTGACTAGCTTACCGACAGGAATCTGGTTGAGCTGGCTGTGGGACAGGCTTTCGATGTGGGTAAAGACATCTTGACGCAGAGAGGACAGGATTTTCTGTCCCGTTTTCTGGAGAATCAAGGACTGGAAATAGGTACAGGCGAGGGACACGACCAGAACGGCCGCATATACGGCGACCCAGCGGAACAGGGCAGACAACTCGAATTCGTCCTTGACCATTTCCTCAATACGGCCGATGATAAGGGGAGAAATCAAGTCGTAGGCAATGGATACGGCCATAATGACCAGCACCAGTGCAAAAGACTTCCAATGGGGTCTGGCATACCGCAACAGGCGCGTAATCAATTCGCTGTCTGCCATGTTGCGGTCGAAACCGATGGCTTCTTTCTGCTTACGGATGCCAAGATAGGCGATAATGAAAATGATGGCAAATACGCCGATGATGCCGCCAACAATCAGAACAGGCAAAAACTCATGCATTGTTAGACGCGCCTCCTTCCTCTTCCAACTTCTGCAAGTCGACCATGCGCTGATACTCCTCGCAGGTCGCATAGAGATGTTCGTGTGTACCGACAGCGACAACCGCACCGTCGTCAATAAAGATAATCTTGTCCATCTGCTCGATGGTAGAAATGCGGTGGGCAATCAGAATCGTGGTTTTGCCCTTACGGGAGGCGCGCAGATTCTCCAAAATCTTACGCTCGGTCTTGGTGTCAACCGCAGAAACCGAGTCGTCCAGAATCAGAATCGGTGCGTCCTTGAGCAGGGCGCGTGCAATAGAGATACGCTGTTTCTGACCACCAGAAACAGTCACACCGCGCTCACCCATCATGGTTTCAAAGCCGTCGCGGAAGTCCATGACATTGTCGTAGATATCGGCCAGACGAGCCACATTCTCCACATTGTCCTCGCTGGGGTCGTCCACACCGAAGCCGATGTTGCGGGAAATGGTGTCGGAGAACAGGAAGTTATCCTGTGGGACATAGGCGGATGCCGCACGAACCTGTCGGATGGGCATGGTGTTGACATCGTGCCCATCGATAAAGATAGTGCCATCGGGAACATTGTAGGTGCGGAGCAGGAGGTCCACCATCGTGGACTTACCTGAACCTGTTTTACCAACCAGACCGACACTCTCGCCAGCGTTGATATGGAAGGAGATATCTTTCAGACAGTCGTATTCGCCGTCGGGATAGCGGAAAGTGAGGTTTTTGAATACAATGTCACCGCGTACCTGCTCGACCTCTGTGACATTCTCGCGGTCAAACACATCTTGTTTGGCATCCAACAGCTCGCCCACGCGCTTGAGGGAGGCCTTACCACGGGAAGTCATGTCAATCAGCTCGGAAACGGCCATGATGGGCCAGACCACGCTGTTGAAATAGCCGATAAACTCGACCAACTGACCCGCATTGAATGCGCCAGTATAGACCAGATAACCGCCATAGCCGAGAATCACGCAGATAACCGACTCGACAAACAGAGAAACAAGGATACGGAAGAGAACAGAGGAGCGTGTGTAATCCACATTGGCAACCTCATTCTCCTCGTTGAGCTTCTTGAATGCCAACAGCTCCTTAGACTCCTTGACGAATGCCTTGACAACAGCAATACCAGAGAAACTCTCTTGGCTGAAGTCGGACAGATTGGAGAATGCCTCCTGACGACGCTCCCACTTGGCGGTCAGTCGCTTACCGACAATGGTGGAGGCCGCCAACAGGAATCCCATTGGAATCAAAGAGAGTGCAGTCAACAGCAAGTCCATCTGTCCCATTTTAATAATGGACATCAGACCCAGACAGACCACATCGAAGAACATCAGAAGTCCCCAGCCGTAGCACTCTTGAATGGTGTCCAAATCGTTGGTGAACAGACTCATCAAGTTACCGACTTTGTTCACCTGATAATACTGCTGGCTGAGGTCTTTGGCATGGTTGAACATCTTGTTACGCAAGTCAGTTTCCATGCGGATGGCCGCACCGAATAGACACACACGCCACAGGAAACGGCCAAATACCAGCGACAAAATGACAAAGACGAACGGCATACAGATGTTATCCAACAGAAAACTCATGTTGAACTCCTGCATAACACCGTCCAGCAAAACTTGTCCATCATTCATGCCGTTGATGACCATTTGGTACAGATTCGGGATGATGAGCTGCATATAGTCGACAGCGACCAGTGCGACCAGTCCCAAAACCAGCAATGGGAAGTACTTTAGATAGTATCCGTTGATGTGCTTTCCGAATATCATGGTTTGCTACCTCTCTAACTCATTTTTTCAACGGTAATTTTAGCACACTAAATATTCCTTGTCAATAATATCCAACACCTCGATACAAACAAAAACTCCGCCCCTAGTTGGACGGAGAAACACCCATATCGTTCTGAAAATAGACAGACATGAAAATAACCCTTGACTGTATGAGATAAAAAACAGCCAAGGGTTATTCCTGTTCATTCTTGGTATCTAACATCCTTGATTAACCTCTCTTTCTTTAGACTTTACGATGTGACTTTCTAAAAGAATTTGTTGTTGTTGTTTTGTTTGACTGAACCGATTTTCCAAATGACACCGACATCTATATAAAATCGAAAGCCTACATCGCGGGAGAATTACCAAATCAATTGGTATCATCTCTTTGTAGATATAATTTACCACTTTAAATCGTATTTTGCAAGTGGTAAAATCCATAAAATATAAAAAATTTTTTGTGCAATTATACGATACAAGCTATCCGAGATTTTTCAGAGCGACTGCTTGCAAAAATCGCTTTCGTGTGATAGCATGAAAAAGCAATACATTCCTAATTCAGGAAAAAGGAGGGTGCATATGAAAAAGCTATTTCATCTGGCAAGCATGGTGCTGTTGTCCATATTCCTCACGATATCGGCCAGTGCGGTCGATGTCTACATGGACGGGGTACCAGTTGTCTTTACCGACGACACGGGATACCCTTTTATCAGTGCGGAGAACAGGACGCTCGTTCCACTCCGTGTAACGATGGAGGCGTTTGGCGCGACCGTGCGTTGGGACGCGGAAACACGCACCGCACTGGTCACAAAAAACGAAACCACCGTTGCGGTCAAAATCGGAGAGAATCGCATTTTCCGCAATGGAACGGAGATTCCCAATGATGCCGCGGCCGTGATTGTCAACAACAGAACATACTTGCCCATTCGTGCCGTGTTGGAAGCACTGGATGCTACCGTGGGTTGGAATGGCAGTGTGCTTGTCACCAGTCCTGGAGCTGGGACGCTGATTTACGAGATTGAAAACAGCGGTCTAATCGTGAGCAACTACTGGGCAGCTTGGGAAAATGCAATGGCATTGAAAGACGCTGGTAGCTATGCGGAATGTGTCGAGAAGATGAAAGAACTGGCACCAGTCTTTCTCGAAAAGAGTGACTATAACAGCGATGCAATGTTCTATCACCATCTGGGCTATTGTTATGACCAGTTGAACCAAAAGGCGGAGGCGGCCGCCTGTTATACTAGAGAATCCGAACTGTGGGAACTGGCAGGACTGCATCAGGAATCGCTGGATGCGGCGCGACGCGCATCATTTAGTAATAGTACCGTGCAGATGTTCGTGCTGACAGACAATGCGAAGTATTCTGCCAGAAAACAGTTTGGCGCACTGTATGAGCCGTACAATGGTGTGCAGTTCGGTGTAACCCTGAAGGGTAGTAGCCACACTTACATGACGGAGTTTACCCAGTATGCGGAAAAAGAGGCGGCGGCCTTTATTCTGTACGGTGGATTGGATACCCCGATTTCCACTTATCGAGAGTGCTTCGCCGCCGCGAAACAACAGGATAAGATTATCCAGTACGCACTGCAACCGAATAGTTTGAACGATTTGTTGAGCATTACGGCGGACGATGCCAGATTGATACAATTGGCGAAGGACTTACAGGCGACTGGGGCGAAGATTCTCATTCGTTTCGCCTGTGAGATGAACGAAATTAGCTCGAAGTGGTATACCGAGGACTATGCCTCTTATATCAGAAGTTTCCGCTATGCCGCAGATATTTTCCATACCTATGCGCCCAATTGTGCGATGGTGTGGTCGCCCAACTTCTACCCAGCGGACAATATGGAGTACTACTACCCAGGGGATGCGTATGTGGATTATGTCGGCATTTCTGCCTACTATGAGTACGCACCTGAAACAGACCCACTCCAGCAGGGGGTGGATAGAAGTCGTTTTGAGGCGGTTCTGGATACCATCGTAGGTCTGTATGGACACAAGAAGCCGATGATTATTTCCGAGGGGGGAGCGTCATACTACCATGTGGCGACTGGGAAAGATATCACTGCGTTGGCTTCTCAACAGTTGTATAATTTCCTCACCTATCTCCCAATAAAGTATCCGCAGGTTTCTGCGATGTATCTGTTTGAAACGGTTGATGCAGGGGGACGAAAGTTTGAGCTGAACAAGAATGAGGCCTACCGCCAAGTATTTGTGGAGGCAATTAGCAGTGAATTCTATGTGTCGCACACCAAGGAACAGACAGAAGGACTGCGCTATAGCTTTGAGTTGGGCAATAATGTGCGCGTCGGTGCAGAAACCGTGACACTGTGTGCCTATTTCAAGACTTTTGCCAACGATTTCTCCTATGCGGTGTATGCCATCAACGGCGTAGAGATTGGTCGCGTCAGTAAAGTGCCGTATGCACTGACGGTAGACCTCTCCGCATATCAAGGGCAGACGATTACCCTCACTGCAACCGCATATGATTCCGGTGGTGCGGTATGTGCCTCCAAGAGTTATGCTATTGTAGTGGAATAAAGAACATAAAAAGTGTGGGCGCGTTGTTTTTCGCAACGCGCCCTTGTTCTCGGTATGGTGTCATTTATTTTTCGCAGGACTCCAGATAGCGCAGCGCAGTCGTGGCGGCTTCCGCCCAAGTCATTGCATCGGTGGGACGGAAAGCAAGTCCCTTGGCATGGGAGAAGATACCGGAGGCGACACACATCTGTACACTTTGGAAGGCACTGCCACTGATAGCATCCAAGTCGGTGTAGACGAGATAGGCGAGTGACTTATCGCTGATGGCTTTTGCAAGCAGTTTTGCGGCCTCCTGACGGGTGAGTGTGGCATCGGGGTCAGATGGCATTGCTAAGCCACACAGGGCGGCAAAATCGCCCCGTGTGATGGTGCGCTGGGGAAAGACGCTGTTTTGGAACACGATACCGCGCTCCTGTAGAGCAAGGAAAGAAGACTCCGACCAATGGCCGACGACGCGGGACAGGGGATTGGCTATCGTACCAGTGGTGATAATCCATCCACCAGCATTATCGGAGGAGATGTCGAGGATGTTGTGAAATTCGGCGGTGGTATCCTGTGTCCAGAAAATATCGTAGGTTTCCTCTCCAACAGCTAAGGAATACGAGCCATTGGTCTGTAGGTAAGTGATATATTCCTCATACGACCAACCGTTTTGGTGGACAATTTGGGCGTGGGGAACACCGATGTAGCGGTAGTGCCACGGCTCGGACATAATGCCCGTAAATGCCATCTTAACATCTAAGTAGCGCAGAATAAAGCCGTACTCCCATGCGTGTTCACGCAACC
>JAZRID010000144.1:0-2673 GCA_045645125.1 Oscillospiraceae bacterium
AGGTCGTCCCACTTGCTCTCGAACTCGGGCCTCATGGTGTTGAACAACTCCTGCAGACGGTCGCCCACCTTGCGGGTGATGTAGCCCGAGATTTTCTTCACATTGCTGTCGCTCTGGAGGTAGCTGCGCGACACATTCAGAGGGATGTCGGGTGAGTCGATAACGCCGTGTAGCAGAGTGAGATATTCGGGTACGATGCCCTCCACCGAGTCGGTCACATAGACCTGGTTGCAGTAGAGCTGGATGCGGTTTTTCTGTACCTCGAAGTTGTTGCGAATCTTGGGGAAATAGAGAATACCCGTGAGGTTGAAGGGGTAGTCGATGTTCAGATGGATGCTGAACAGGGGCTCCTCGGCGGTGGGGTAGAGCTCGGCGTAGAACTCCTTGTACTGCTCCTCAGTGATGTCGCTGGGCTTGCGGGTCCAGAGGGGGTCGGTGTCGTTGATGACATAGTCGCGGTCGGTGTCCTCATACTTGCCGTTCTTCCACTCCTGCTGCTTGCCGCAGACAATCTCGATGGGCAAGAAACGGCAATATTTCTTGAGCATCTCGCGGATGCGGTTCTGGTCGGCAAACTCCGTGCAGTCGTCGGCAAGGTGCATAATAATATCTGTACCACGCCCCCTCTTGGTGTCACTCTCGGTGAGGGTGTACTCGGGCGAACCGTCACAGCTCCAGAGCATTGTGGGCTCCTCGGCGCGGTAGCTCTGGGTGCGAATCTCCACCCTGCGGCTCACCATAAAAGATGAGTAGAAACCGAGGCCGAAGTGGCCGATGATAGCCTGATTTTTGTACTTCTCCATAAACTCCTCGGCCGACGAGAAGGCAATCTGGTTGATATAACGGTCAACCTCCTCGGCGGTCATACCGATGCCGTTGTCCGAGACGGTGAGGGTTTTGTTCTCGGTGTCGACCTTGACGCTCACCTTCAGCTCGCCGAGCTCGCCATTGTAGGCGCCGCTGGCAGCAATGGTGCGCATCTTCTGCGAGGCATCCACCGCATTCGCGACAATCTCCCTGAGGAAAATCTCGTGGTCCGAATAGAGGAATTTCTTGATTACGGGAAAGATGTTCTCCGTTGTTACTCCGATAGTTCCGTTTTTCATAGTCGTCATTTTTTATATTTTTTGTTTTTAGAATTTTCGATTACTCAGACCCTATGGAGCAAAGTGTATGCCAAGCAGAAACGGACTGACATTTTGTCAGTCACCCGCTGCAGCCCTGCCTGGGATTAAAGTGAGAAATGGGAGAAATGAGATGAATGGGCGAGGAGGAATTTTAATGTTTTTGGACTGTGCACTACATCGCCTCAACCGTGCAAATTCGCTGCGTTCCATCGGGCATAACAATCTCTACCATTGCGTGAAAGTTGCTTTGCCACCTGCTTAATCTCGGGCGAATGAAGTCCCACGACACGCCTCTCGGGCAACGCATTCACCACTCGCAAATGCCCCTCCCGATATCGCGCATCCGTCATAAACCGTTCACAAACCAATGGCTGTAAAAGATGGTCGATCATTAGATTATTCGTCTTTGAAAAATCCATCAAAGAAAGCAACCTGTTCATCATTCAATTCCATATACTGAACATGTCGCTTGATACCAATCTTCTCCAAACTTGCGCGAGAAAGATTGTTACCTTGATACATTGGTGCTGTAGGTGTCAACTTATAGCAGGTTTTATTGCCGACAAAAGGCACAAGCCAACACTCTTTATCGTCACGCATACAATTTGTATCTACGACCTCAAGACGATACCTAATTTGATTGTGACCTTTGCCTATCAAGAAAAGATAGCATATATCACCAACAAGCATACGCTTATTGCGTGCAGTAACCCAATATATACACCCTAATTCATTGACGCTTTTAACATGGTCAATCATAGATTCTTTTCCTTTTAGAATAAATCGTCGTACTGTTTTCATATTGCATTTATAAAACATTTCTCCTACAAAGTTAACAATTATTCTGATACGCTTGGCACAATTTTCGGAATATAGGTATGAGTTACAAATATTTCCGATATGAAGCAGAACGATAAAAAACATTTGACGGCGGAGAATGGTCGCCCCATTGCCGACAACCAGAACACGCAGACCGCAGGCGTTCGTGGACCTGTGACAATGCAAGACCCGTGGCTGATGGAGAAGTTGGCCCACTTTGACCGCGAGGTAATCCCAGAGCGTCGTATGCACGCCAAAGGTTCAGGTGCATACGGTACATTTACCGTTACGCACGACATTTCGGCCTACACCCGTGCCGCGATATTCTCGGAGGTAGGCAAGAAGACCGACTGCTTTGTCCGCTTTTCGACCGTTGCAGGCGAGCGTGGTGCTGCCGATGCTGAGCGCGATATTCGCGGCTTTGCGATGAAGTTTTATACCGACACAGGCAATTGGGATTTGGTGGGCAACAACACCCCCGTTTTCTTCCTGCGTGACCCTCTGAAGTTCCCCGACCTCAACCACGCCATTAAGCGCGATCCTCGCACGGGTATGCGCTCGGCAAACAGCAACTGGGACTTCTGGACGCTGCTCCCCGAAGCGTTGCATCAGGTGACGATTACGATGTCGCCACGCGGTATTCCCGCCTCGTTTCGCCATATGCACGGCTTTGGCAGTCATACATATAGCTTTATCGACGCCAACAATCGTCGCACTTGGGTGAAGT
>JAZRID010000145.1:0-3004 GCA_045645125.1 Oscillospiraceae bacterium
GGGGAGAATTGCGGTAGTGCCCACAGGGGAATACCGTGCTTCCGGGTACATGCACATGATATCTCCATACTCGTGGAGAATCTTTTTCACCGAACGGAGAAGTGTCATATCCGTGGTAAATTTACGCTTGCACATACACCCCAGCCACTCCATGAGGAACGGACGGCGGTAATAGCCGTCAATGGTAGCGATGTTGTTGACACGGTGGGGGAAAGTGGCGATGGAGCAGAGGTGGAAATCCACAAAGTACATATGGTTGCACAGAAGAATGTACGGCGGTTTCAGCCCCTCCATATTGATTTTCTCAATCTTGTACTGCTGTCCCACCATGCTGATGCCACACAGGGCGCGCAACAGACCAGTAAATAGCAAATTTTGTCGAAGTGGGGGACGCGTGGTGTCATAACGGCGCAGTTTGCCGTAATTTACATCAATGGTGTTCATGTTGTTCTCCCTTTTTCACACACAATTTGGGGTTAGCTTGCCGCTTTCGCAGGCTGCAGATGGCGATAGGCGTTTTTGCGGACAATAAAGAAGAATATCACATGGGCGAGTGCGGTGATGGCCCAACTGATAGGATAAGAAATGTACAGACAGGAGGGGGTTGTATAAATCTGGAAGATGGTGGCAATCCAGAGTAGACGAAACGCACAGGAGCCAACCAGAGAAACAATCATCGGAATGACCGAATGTCCCAAGCCACGCAGAATACCGACCATGATATCCATGAACGCACAGAGGAAGTGGAACGCCGCCACATAGCCCAGTCGAACGACCGCCTGTGCAATGACCTCTGTTTCACCAGGGGCATACAGTGCAGTCAGTGGCGCACCGAAGTAATAGATGAGATTACCCACAACAAGACTGATGCAAGAACCGTAGCACAGGCACAGAATTGCGATACGGTCCACGCGCTTGGACTGTCCTGCGCCGTAGTTTTGGCTGACAAAGGTGAGTGCCGCCTGATGGAATGCGTTGGTACAGACATAGATAAATCCCTCGATATTACCAGCGGCGGACGAACCAGCGACCACGGAGGAGCCGAACGAGTTAATCGAGGACTGAATGACGACATTGGAGATAGAGAACAGCGTGCTTTGCAGGCCAGCAGGCAGACCGACACGCATAATACGCTGGACGGTGTGCCAGTCGAGAGAGAGTTCTTTGAGGTCGAGGTGCATCAGTCCCTCCTCACGCATCAGTGTCAGCAGGACGAGGGCGGCAGAGATATACTGCGAAATAATGGTCGCCAATGCAACACCTGCCACGCTCATCTGCAACGGAATGACGAAAATCAAATTCAGAACCACATTGGCAACACCGGCGATACTGAGGTAGTAGAGCGGACGGCGCGTATCGCCCTGTGCGCGGAGGATGGCCGCACCGAAGTTATACAACAGGTTGCCCGGCATACCGAGGAAGTAAATCCGCAGATAGAGGGCAGAGAGTTCAATGACATCGGGCGGTGAGGACATCAATTCCAACATCTGACGCGAGAGGAAAAAACCAGCTACCGCCAGAATCAGACCGCCAATCAGTGCCAGTGTGACGGAGGTGTGGACACTTTTTCGTACATTTTCTGTCTTTCCTGCGCCGAGGTCGCGCGCAATCACGACATTCGTACCGACGGAAAGACCGATAAAGAGATTGACAAAAAGGTTGATGAGGGAGCCGTTGGAGCCGACCGCGGCGAGGGCTTCTTTGCCTGCAAATCGACCCACTACCACAACATCCGCCGCGTTAAATAGCAGTTGTAGGAGGCTGGACAGCATCAACGGCAGGGCAAATAGTAGGATTTTGCCTGCCAGAGGACCGTTTACCATGTCGATTTGATAGCCTTGTTTCTGTTTTTGCATGGAGTATGTCACCTTCTGTTCTAAAAAATCGTAAATGGTTGCCCGTAGACAACACCTGATTTTACCATGTTTTTCGAGAAAGGACAATCCTTTAAGGGGATTTTTGTAAAAAGTCCAACAAAAAAGGCGCGTCGCCAATCAGCAACGCACCAGAGTAAAGGGCTGAGGGGACGAAGATACTGAAATTTTACAGTCTGATATGTTCGGGGAACGCTTCTTTTCGCATGATGCCCCACATCTTGTCGATATAAGATAGCGTATAAAAATTTTCGTAGTAATGATAGTAAAAAGCACCTTTTAGTGTCATTTCATAGGTGCCGTCATGTTCCTTGATGAATCCCAATCGTTTTGCCACCCAAAGTTCAAAGCCATACATTTTTTTCAACGGTACACCAAAGAATTTTTCAAAATCACTTGCGTTCACTCTTGTACTGTATGCCGTCCAGAAGAGCCAATAAATCATTCTCTGCCGCGGAGTAAACCGAATCGTCAAAGATGTAGGAAGTTTATCAGAATAAATTCTTTCACAGTAAGACTCCACATCAAAAGTGTTGATTTTGAATTGTTCTTTGAATAGGCTGGTGGCAGAGCAACCGAATCCAAGAAAGTTATCTCTAGTCATGGATGAGTAGTTTGCATCTGGTTTGCTTGAGAAAGTCCAGATGGAACTGCGCGAATATCCTTTGTTCAAACAGTATTTCGTAATGGCATCCAGCAATTCTCTTTTTTCTTTTTTGGGCATTGCCGCAACAGGACTTTCTGTAAAAGTGAAATCAATAAATGGGTATATAGCGATGTGGTTTGCACCGAATGAAAAAGCCATATCAATATCGGATATCAAGTCATTGTAGGTTTGTTCTGGTAATGCAAAGATAAAGTCCATAGAAACCGTTTCAAAAGGAACGGCCGCTAGAGCGGACCGCATGGCAGAGGTGTCAATCTTCTTTCTACCAAGAATCCTCTGATATTTATCGCAGAATGATTGGATACCGATGCTGATTTTTGTTACGCCTGCCTCTTTCAAAATTTGCAACACTTCCACAGTCACATTATCGGGGTGAAGTTCCACTCCAATTCCCTCTGTGATGATAAAGTGTTCACGAAGCGCATCAATGATTTCTTTTATGCGATTTGCCGCAAGTGCTGGT
>JAZRID010000146.1:0-2154 GCA_045645125.1 Oscillospiraceae bacterium
GGTATTAATAACTTCTTATAATTTATAGATAACAGTTAATCAACCTCCTCTGGCTCTGGCTTCAGAGCCTCAATAATGGGAACCAACAACACACAGACAAGACCAGCCGTAAACCCGTTGTTATACAGGTTCATACCGCCCTGTAACCCACTGGTGTGCTGTACCACACACATATGGATAAATCCTGCCACGACACCCCACTGCCAACCGAACTGTCCTGCGATGGGGGCAAGTCCTGTACAGAGCAACAGGGCAAGTAGCACACCAGGCGAAGTAAAGGGAAGTTGGGGCAGGAAAAACGCCGCCAAAAATGCGCCCAACATAACAGGGGTAATATTTTTCAAGTGCATACCGAACGCACCAAACCCCATAATGCTGATGACACAACAGGTCAATGGACCGTTGAGCCGTACACCTTGGGGATAGAGCGCGAGCAGATACAGCAGGGACACCGCCCCCACCAGTGCCATGTTCACAAAGGTCGTTGCAACATTGTCCAACAGAATAAAGTCAGCAACGGCACGACCAGAGTGGCGCAGAATCGGGCGATAGGTGCGCCAATTGCGACAGCCCAACAGGACACCGAGCAAAAAGAGTGCAACAATCAGAATCGACAGTAGAAGCAACAGTTCGACATGGTTCTCACTCCCCCATGTGGTTTCCGTCGTCAGCGTAACACCCAGTCCTTTCAAAATACTGGCAATCGCTAAGGCGAGAAAACCCGCTGCAAATCCGACATTGTAAAGGTTATACCCTTGATGGACACGAATCGTAAAACCGCCCAGCGCAGGCATTAGAAATCCAATCAACACACCGCACAGCAACATGGCTGGAATCCGCAACCAGGTCTGCGCGTGGTTGAAAGTAAAGCTAACCAAGGGGGACAGACAGGTCGCATACATCGTCAGATAGATAACACGGGCAAAAGACTCCTGTTGGTAGCGCGAGTACAGCCAACCGCCCAGCATCACAGGTGCCATATTGACCAGATTTTTTCCCAACAGGGCGAAGCCTGCCATCATAAACAGGCACGCCAACGACACACCCGAAAAAGGTGCGCGCTCATAGCGCACGAGCATCGTACTCAAAAACAGAATCAAGGCACTGTTCAAGAGAGCCGCCCCCACACCGCCGATGGCAACAGGGTCGGTAATTAACCCCGTGTCACTCATCTGAATTTTCCACCAGCCAGTCAACAGCGTGAGGTCAGGCTGTACACACACAGCAAAAATAAAGAGAATCGCGGACAGCACCAACGGCACTGTGTACAAATGTTTTCGCAACAAATCGACGGGCGACAATTTTGTTTTTGTTGTCGTCAAACGATACACCTCCTTTTACTTTCATTCACCATGCATTGTGTAGGATTTCTTGTCGGATATATCGAATGGTTTCCTCCTCCCCCTCGTCACGCAACATGAGCAGAAGCTTCTCCAACAGGGCCGCCGTTTCTGGGTGTATCATGTAGTTGCCACGACAGCGTTCGTAGTACTCCCACGCAGAAGCCTCGGTATACTTGTCCTTTTGGTAGGTCTGACAGGCGGCAACACGGTCACAGAACATCTCCACGACATAGTTGGCAGGTATCCGCAGACCTGCGATGCGTCCCCCCTGCTCGATGCTGTAGTCAATCCAGTACTCCAGATGGTGCTTGTTGCGCCCCTTGTGGTGGAGCCACCCTGCGGAGTAGCCCAAATCCTGCTTCTCCAACTCGATGGGACTGCGCGTACCGTCGTAGTACTTCGCCCCTGCCAAAAATTCAATCGGGGTATATTTGGACAGGTCGTGCGCCAATCCCTGTCGGTACAGACCGACCTTAAAGCAATATTTCATCACACGCAACTTGTGTGCCGTGATGGTCTTAAAATGCCCAATCCAGTTTCCCATCACACTGCACCGTCAAATCAACTGTTGCTCGTTAATCATCAGCTGGAAAGTCAAGCCAAGTCGCTCCGCCGCACGGCGACATAGCATCATGCGCTTCATAAAAATTTCAAAGAAGTCCATGACGGAGCTAAATTTGGTGTCAATCGTCAGCTGTAGGCGCGCGGTCTTTTCTTCGGGCAGAATCAACAGGCGCGCGTGTTCCACAGAGTAGTTGACGCGGTCGTGGATAAGTCGGAGGCCAAGCGGTCTTAGGAAGACAACTTAGTA